>JAAYXN010000416.1 GCA_012515885.1 Rhodococcus sp. (in: high G+C Gram-positive bacteria) | reverse complement strand
TCGTCTCTTCGTCTTCGTCGATCCCCTGGATGGCACGCTGCATCGACTGCGGGGTGATTCCCTGTTCAGCGAGCAGTCGGCCCACCAGTTGGTCGGGGTCTGACGCGAACGCGATGAACAGGTGCTCGGGGTCGATGTAGGTCGATCCGAGTGCCTGCGCTACCTGATGCGCCGACAGCAAAGCTGCCTTGAGCGCAGCCGACAGCGATGGGGCGGTGCCGGACACTGGCGTGATGCCGTGCGGCAACCGCTGGGTGACAACGTCGGCCACCGAGCCCGGTTCTGCACCGGCACGCTGCATCAATCCCTGAACGGAGTCGTGTTCGGTCATGACGCGGAGAACATGCAGCACATCAAGCTCAGTGTCGCCGCGTCCTGCAGCGAAGGTGGCCGCCGCCCTCGTCAGTTGCCGAGTGGACTGGCTCATGAGCCGACTGATGTCGATACGGCCGGGACCTTCCGATCCGAAGAATGCTGGCATTCCGTAGCCTCCTGCGTAAGTTGAGCGTTACTGACTCAACTAACGTGCTACCCCGGTCATCAATTCCCAGACATGCGCCAGGCGGCATGACGTACCGAAAAACCCCTGGATACAGGGGATAAATCCCGATGTGATTATCGCCACAGACATCGACGGTGGGCGCGAATCGGACCAGTTAGGGGTGCACCAGGGCGGCAGCACGCTGGTGACTGAGTAGCAGGCTCAGCTGCGTCCGGGCGTCATCAAAAGGCTGGCTGGAGGCCTGCGCCCGGCTCAACACGATGGCGCCCTCTATCGCCGAGATCAACAATCCCGCCATCGAGCGAGCTGCATCGTCAGCAAACCCTGACGAGACGAGGCCATTGGCCAACTGATTCGTCCACTCACTAAACGCCTGACCGGCCGCGTCCTGGACAGCCGCATTGGTCTCGTCTAGGGCCGCTGCCAGCATGAATGACCCCAGACGGTAATCGCTTGCTTCGAGCGGTTCACGCCAGAAAGCGAACAGTTCGTCGAGCCATTGCTCCGCTGAATCCGCCTCGGGCAGCTTGTCTGCCATCGCACTGAGGTGTGATTGGACGACACGGGAAACGATGCGCGTTGCCGCTTCTACCAACTCGCCTTTTCCCGCAGGAAAGTGCTGGTAAAGGGAGTTTCGTGATGTGTTGCTGCGGGCTAGAAGTTCGGTGAGCCCGGCGGCGTGCACTCCACACTCCTGCACCATCGGGATGATCGCCGCGAGTAAACGGGCACGCGGTCGTGGTGTAGCCACCTCATCGCCTCCTCGCTGCGCGTCACTGCCGCCATGTGGTCACTTGTCTTGTGTGAATCGATCGGTTCATGTTAAACCTAATTCACTGAACCGATCGGTTCACACCCAAGCAATCGGTTCACCCCGAGAGGATGTCATGCCCGCCCCCATCGCTACCGCACCAACCGTTCCGCATGTCTCAATGCTGGGACTCGGCGTCTACCGGCCACGCCGCGTCGTGCCCAACTCGGAAATCGTCGACAAGATCGACTCCACCGACGAGTGGATTCAGACGCGTTCAGGCATCGTGTCCCGGCGCTGGGCTGACGACGACGAAACCATCGTCTCGATGGCCACTGCCGCCGCACGCGATGCGATCGAAGCTGCCGGACTGAGCCCTGAAGACATCGACGCGGTGGTGCTGGCTACGTCCTCACAGATGGTGCTCGGCCCGTCCGCAGCAGCGATCGTGGCTACCGAACTTGGCCTTTATGACGCTGCCGCCTACGACGTGGCCGCTGGCTGCTCCGGCTTCTGCTACGCACTCGGCACCGCGTCATCCATCGTGCGTGCAGGCCAGGCGAAGAACGCTCTTGTCATTGGCGTCGAGAAGCTCACCGACCTCGTCGACGAGCACGACCGCACCACCGCGTTCATTTTTGCTGACGGCGCAGGCGCGGCAGTTGTTGGCCCGTCAGAGACCGAGGGCCTGGGCCCGATGACGTGGGGCTCCGACGGCGAGCAGACCCGAGCAATCAAGCAGGACAAAGACTTCCAGCAGTACTTCGAAGAGGTCCGCCAAGCTGCTGGCACCGGTGAAGCGCCGGAACGTCCGTACGTACGCATGGACGGGCGCGCCGTATTCCGTTGGGCCCTGACGTTCTTGGAGAAGGCGTGTCGCGACACCCTCGACAAGGCCGGGCTTGAAGCGAAGGACCTTGACGCGTTTGTGCCGCACCAGGCCAACAACCGCATCATCGACGCGCTCGTCGGCGCTCTCGGTCTGCCCGAAGACATCGCCGTCGCACGCGACATCATCGAATCCGGAAACACCAGCGCCGCTTCAGTGCCAATGGCTATGGAGCAGGTGCTGCGCACCGGTGGCGCTAAGCCAGGCGATACCGCAATGATCCTCGGCTTCGGCGCTGGCCTGGCATACGCGGGCCAGATCGTGACTCTGCCGCCGATCAAGAACTAGAACAGTGGTCGATCTGAGGGGGCTGCCGGTTTTCGGCGGCCCCCTCAGTTGATCTCGGACTACCCCTTTTTCCCGCCTTCGAAGCGATGCGCGACCTTCTCGAACTGCCGTTCCAGCGGCCCCGACAGAAATAGCAGTAGCAGGGCCAAATAACCGATCGCACTGAACGACACCGCGATTATTAGCGCGACAACAAACATCACGCTCAGCGTCAGCGAAGCTGTCATCGACGGCGGTGGATTGCCCTCGGTGATGCGCGGGTTGCGGTTCATCGTCCACGCCAAGACAGTCAACGCGATCGCACTGGCCGCCATCGTCCCGATATACAGCGCCCGGGTGGGTGCGTCATCAAACTCCCCCGCCGCCAACGACGTCGGAAAGGGCATAAACACGATCGTGAACGCCCACGCCATCAACGCAAAATCGAACGGACGATCATCAACGACGGCGTCGCGCACCATCACGTGTTGAGCCCACCAGAACCGCAAGATCACCAGGAAGCTGAGCGCAAACGCGCCCAGCTGACCCAGATTCTCGCGAAGTAGTTCGCCCGCAGGGCCATCGTGTTCATTGGCCACGTCGACGAGCGGCAAAATCAGCAGCGTGATCGCGATCGCCGCGATCGCATCCACAAACGTCAGCACCCGATCCAAATCGCGTGAGCGTTCTACCTTCATAAACGCTCAGCATTCCACGCAGCGGCGAGCCGCGAGGAGAAATCGGGTACCCGATCAATTCCGAAGACGGCGGTGCTGGAACCGATCCGAGTAGCGCCCGCGAGCTAGCTCAAGTCGACGACGACCGGTGCGTGATCGCTGGCGCCTTTGCCTTTACGTTCGTCGCGGTCAATATGCGCGGCATCTACCCGAGCCGCTAACGCTGGTGATGCGAGGGCAAAGTCGATGCGCATTCCCTGTTTCTTGGGGAAACGCAGCTGTGTGTAATCCCAGTATGTGTAAACGCCGGGGCCTGGTGCGTGCGGGCGAACGACGTCAGCGAATCCGCTGGTGATGAACGCCTGGAAGGCGGCACGCTCGGGCTCAGACGTATGCGTCTTGCCCTCGAAAACCGCTGGTTCCCACACGTCTTCGTCTGTGGGCGCGACATTCCAGTCGCCAACGAGAGCGATCTGCTCGTCAGGGTTCTGTGCCAGCCAGTTCTGTGCGTCCTCACGCAGCGCTGCAAGCCAATCCAATTTGTACTGGTAGTGCGGGTCTGTGAGCTCACGCCCGTTGGGCACATACAGGCTCCAGATGCGCACTCCCGCGCAGGTAGCGCCGATAGCGCGCGCTTCTTGAACCTGGTCAGCGTCGGGGTCTTTGTGGAAGCCCGGTTGGTGCGCGAAACCGACCTGCACGTCGTCCAGGCCCACTCGCGATGCGATGGCGACACCATTCCACTGGCTAAGCCCCACATGAGCGACCTGATAGCCCAGCTCAGTGAACCGCTCGTACGGGAACTGCTCGTCTTTGCATTTGGTTTCCTGCATTGCGAGGACGTCGGTGTCCGTTCGCTGTAGCCAGTCGACGATCCGGTCGGTACGGGCACGGACAGAGTTGACGTTCCAGGTAGCGATGCGCACGCAGCCACCCTAGCCGCTGACGCTGACACCGGCAGCAGACGTAGCCCCTGACAAGCACGACGTCCCCCGATGGTGCCACCATCGGGGGACGTCATACCGGCTGTGTGTAGCCAGCTACTGCGGCGCCGTTCTTGTCGCCGTGAGGCGCATCCGCACCGTCGGCATCGGCGGGGATGACGGTCTTGCTCACAACTCCGGTGTTGGAGGTGTTGTTGCCGAGCATGGCGGCAATGTCGATGCCGCTGCTCTGCAGGGTTTCCATGACACCAGCAATGACCTGGGGGCTGATGCCGAGGAGCGAGCTGACACCGCTCTGCGCGCTGTCCGAGCCACCGATGATCGAGATCTTGTCGATGTCACCGACCGTCTTGGCAGCTGCCGTGGTGGCCTCAACCAGCGCCTTCAATACGTCGGGCAGCATCAGCAGTCGTGCCGCTTCAGCGCTGTACGAGTTGAGGGCATCGGCAACCTGACGCTTACCGGCAGCTTCTGCCTCCAGGCGAGCACGCAGACCATCAGCCTCAGCTTCCTGTTCGGCACGCAGAGCGTCGGCGGCAACCTTGCGGCCGTCTGCCTCTGCTGCCAGCTTGGCGCGCAGACCGTCGGCGTCGGCTTGCTGCTCGGCGCGCACGGCGTCGGCAACGAGCTTTCGTGAATCTGCCTGGGCTGCACCGGCCTGACGCGCAGCTTCTGCCTGTGCCTCGGCACGCAGGATCGCGGCTCGACGCTCACCTTCAGCGCGCGCGATGGCGGCGTGGCGTTCGGCCTCTGCCGGAGCGATCACGTCTGCCTGCAACGCAGCCTCGGACTGCTGCGCGCGACGACGCTCAACCTCAGTGCGGGCCTGCACACGTGCGGCCTCTGCCTCTTCCCGTGCAATACCAACGGCCTTCTCGGCGGTAGCCTGCGCGAGCGGTCCGGCCTGGTCTGCTTCGGCGTTTTCGGCTTCGGTCTGGGCACGCAAGCGAGCCAGTTCGACGTCGCGGCGCTGGTTAGCGGCAGCGATCGCGGTGTCGGCCTCTGCCTGCGCGACAGCACCAGCCTGACGGGCCTGCGCGGAACGGATCTGCGAGTCACGCTCAGCCTCAGCGGTACCGATCTCAGCGTCACGCTTGACCTCAGCAATACGACGCTGACCAAGCGATTCGAGGTAGCCGTTGAAGTCCGAGATACCGGCGATCTTGAGGACGTCTACTTCCATGCCGATGCGCGAGAGGTCTCCGCCGGCTTCTTCGACCACACTGCGGGCCAGGGAGTCGCGGTTGGAGTTGAGGTCTTCGACCGTCATGGTGGCGGTGATACCGCGCAGCGAACCGGCGAGGATGTCGTTGATCTGGCTCTGCAGCTCGTCGAGGTCTGAGGTGAGGAATCGCTGCACCGCGGTCTGGACGGCCTCGTCGGCGGAACCGATACGCACCAAGCCGACGGCTTCAACGTTGACGGGCACGCCGTCGTTGGACAGAGCGTTCTTGAGGTTGATGCTCACGTTGAACGGCTCAAGCGACATGATGTCGACGCGTTCGATACCTGGGATTTTGAATCGTGCGCCACCGCGAACGACCTTGGGCTTTCCGCGGCCGGTGAATACAGCCACCTCGTTGGGCGGCACCTTAATGTAGTTCTTGACGTAGATCGTGGGCATCGCCACGAACACGATAAAGGCGACCACGGCCGCAACAATTATGGCGATCATCTTCTTCTAATTCCCCTCAATGTGTGTCGTCGGCATCGGCGTGTCATCGACAGCGACGACGTGAAGATACTGATCGTCGACATCGGCGATGTAGACGGTGGTTGTGGGCGAGAGAGCACTGGTTTCAGAACTGACTGCCCGACCAAGAACACGGTTGCCTTCGGGGTCCACGAAGGACACCTCTCCCCAACCGCCTGGTTCGACTGCAAGAGTGACTGTGCCGATCGCGCCGATGTAGGACGCGCGGCCAATATGGGAGTTGGATTGTTGGCGTAGCAAATAAGGCAGCAAGACACCGCGGGTGCCGACGACAAGGACTGCCGCCAAGCCGACTGCCAGCAGGGTTGATGGGACAGTGCCGAGGCCCGTCCACATACCGGCCGTGCCGCCGACACCAAAACCGAGCAGTGCGGTAGCAACCACGGTGAGACTCAGAAACGGCAGTCCTTCTCCACCACCGTCCCCCGCAGCGACGTCGGCGACCTCACCGACAAGAAACGATCCACCAATAGCCACTACGCCAATGACCAAGCAGATGATGAAAGCAATATCCATGCATTCCCCCACACAGTGCCCCGGTCCCACGCCGGGTTCCGGGGAGCACTGTAACACCGCGCACCGACAGACACCGGCGCCTAATTGTCCGGTATTGCGTCTCGACGTGATCGCGGCAGCGCCCAGGCTCTAGCCTGCGACGAGATCGTCGTACTGGGGGTAGCGCGAGAGGAACAGCTGAACGTAGGTGCAGATGGGGCGTACCCGCAGCCCTCGGTCACGGATCTCATCAAGCGCGCGAGATACGAGTGCGGCCGCGAAGCCGCGTCCACCGAACTCTTCTTTGACCACGGTGTGCATTAACGACAGTTCAACACCGCGCGGGGAATCGCCGCTGCCTGTGGGCTGTGCGGCGTCGCCTGTTTCGCAGCCGCAGTCACCTGTGCCGTTGGTACTGGCGCAATAACCGAGGATGCCGACGAGCTCGTCTCCGAGCCAAAGATCGAAACGTTCGTGGTCTGGGTCGTCACGCACGATGAGGCCTACGATGCCGGGTTGCGAGCCATCCGTAGGGCTGTGATCTGCATCACTCATACAACCAGTATCCACATATCTCGGCGAGGTGAAAGGCGCCAACAGACACCTAGGTATACCTCCCAAAGTCACAGGTCTTTGTGGCACAGAGTCCAGGACAAACCCGTGATTCTTCCATTTTTCGCTGGTTCCGCTCGACAGGTTTATAGCGCGCCGACTCGGTAGGGTTTCACCTTGTGAAAATGCTCCCGCTGACCCCGTCGGGCCAGACTCCCGTCCGCGCCCTCACCATTGCTGGCACCGATTCCGGAGGTGGGGCAGGTATTCAAGCCGATAGCCGGACCATGGCCCTGTGCGGCGTGCATGCGTGTGTCGCGGTGGCCGCTGTGACCGTCCAGAACTCGGTGGGGGTAAGCGGCTTCCACGAAATTCCGCCGCAGATCGTCGCGGATCAGGTCCGCAGCGTCGTCAGCGACATCGGCGTGGGCGCTGCCAAAACCGGGATGCTCGCCTCCACCGCGATTATCGAAGCGGTCGCGCAGGTCTGTACCGAAGTGGGGATCGGGCGCGATCAGCCGATCCCTCTCGTCGTCGATCCGGTGTGCGCGTCGATGCATGGCGATCCCCTCCTGCATGAAGAAGCTCTGGGAGCCGTCCGCGGAACCCTGTTCCCCATCGCCACGATCGTCACCCCGAACCTGGATGAAGTGCGTCTCATTACCGGGATCGACGTCGTTGATGACACCACCGCACGCAAAGCCGCCGAGGCCCTGCACGGCCTTGGTGCACAGTGGGCGGTCGTGAAGGGTGGGCATTTGCGGACGTCGTCATCGAGTACCGACCTACTTTTCGACGGCGATCAATTCCTTGAATTCACGGCTCCCCGTATTGATACGGGCAACGATCACGGCGGCGGCGACACCCTCGCTGCGGCGCTGGCCTGCGCTCTTGCCCACGGGTACAGCGTTCCGGACGCCTTCGCGTTCGCGAAAGAGTGGGTGACCAAGTGCCTGGAGGCCGCCTACGATTTGGGCGCCGGGCACGGGCCGGTCTCACCGCTATGGCGCCTCGAAGAAGGCCAGCGGTAGCAGCTAGTTTCGGCGGACCCGCCAGATCCCCAACTCTGGCGGCACACCATTCGGCGACGATCCGAACAGCGGTTTGCGCCACGGACGGATGTCCAAGTCAAGCTGCTCGGCAGTACCGAATTGCAGCGCGGCGCGCGAGGTTTCCGACATGACAACGTTGCCATCACCGCCAAGCTGCATCATGCGTGCCGCGATGGTGACGTCCACTCCGAGCCAATCGTCACCGACCTTGCGTGGCACACCGGTGTGGATTCCGACGCGCATGCGTGGCCGGTATCCGTCGATGTCCACCTGGTCGAGGCTCTCACGTGCTTCAAAAACCGCTTCAAGAGCACGGTCAGGGCTGGGGAAGACAGCCATGACGCCGTCGCCGAGACGTTTGACGACGTAGCCGCCGCGGTCCCGGAATGGGTTTTCGACGGCGCGGGCCACCGCCTTGAGGAGTTCGAGAGTCGCGTCGTCTCCGGCCGGTAGCGACCAGGAGGAGAAGCCGACAAGATCGGTGAACACGATCGTGACTTCGTGGGTTCCACGGCCACGCCCAATGCGTTCGAGGGCTGCCTGCCACACCTGGAGGGCACCGAGGCTAACTTCGCGGGAAGCACCCGGCTGGTCGTCGAGGAAGCGGTCAGCGACGCGCGCGAGGGCACGGGCGCTGCCGGGGCCTGCGGTCGATAGCGGATCACCGAAAGACGGGTCTCCCGGTAGGGCTCGCCGCAGTCCGCGCAGCCGCGATACCAGCGACGGGTTTCGGTTGACCTTTTCGAGTTTGGCTAGCGTTTTGCGACGCGCTGGAACTGGGGCGTCGCTGCTGGCAGGCACGACGTCCTCGCCTGATGACGGCGTGTCATCGGGCTGCGGCCCGTTGCGCTCACCCACGGCCATGAGTGTAACTCAGGGTCACGTGTATACCGCTGGCTACTCAGTCCTGGCCTGGACCCGAGCCTCACCGGTGGGAACCCCATTGGGTCCGTCAACACTGGCCGCGTACGCACCCACCGAATAGGCGACAGCTCGCGAGTTCATCAAGAAAGCCGCCCGATCGACGTTTTCGAGAGTGTCCTGCGGCGTGTGGTAGTTCCGGTCGAAGTCCGCATCGGCCTCGCCACCCCACTTTTCGGCCTGCTCAGCAGTTTTCACGTCATCCGCACCGCTGAACACACCACCAGAGGGAATGCCGTATTCGATAAACGGCCCGTAGTCCGAGCGTCCATCAAAGTCGGTGCCGTCCGCGTCGATGCCCTGGCTCTCATAGAACTCAAGGAACGTGCGCTCGATGCCCGCCGACCCTTCCGGTCCCGGGCCCTCACCGAATTCGTCTGAGTCATCGCCGTCGTAGGCAAGGTAGCCCGCGTTCTCGGAACCGAGCATGTCGAAGTTCAGGTACAGCGCAATGTCATTGCGCTCGTCGTCGCTGAGACCTTCGACGTATTCCGCGGAGCCAACGAGGCCCAGCTCTTCCACGCCCCAGAAGGCGAATCGGACGGCGTTCGTAATGTTGGGTTCGGCGCCTAGCTGCACGGCAGTCTCAAGCACCGCCGCTACACCGGTGCCGTTGTCGTTAATTCCTGGGCCGTCTTCAACCGAGTCAAGGTGCGCACCAACCATGACGACGTTGTCGGTCGCACCCGTCTTGGTTTGGGCGATGACGTTTCTCGATGTGGACGAATCGATGACGGTGTCGAGTACCAGTGTCACTTCGCCGGGGGCGGCACGCAGTGCCGCGCCGTCTTCCTGGCTGATTCCGCCAGTCGGAATTTTACCGGCGTCGTGCTCGCCGAGAGTGCCGCCGATGAGGCGCCCCTCCTCGTTGTTTGCGACGAGAACCGCCGCAGCTCCCTGCTCCGCGGCAATATCTTGCTTTGCGGAGAAGGGGCACACGCCCCGGTCAACCAAGACGATTGCACCGGTGACGTCGAGACCTTCGTAGTCACTGGCTTCACAACCGGGGGTGTCGTCGACAGGAACGGGAACTATCCGCGCGGTGATGCCGTCCGGCCCGGTTGATGGCGAGAATCCCAACGCCGCCACGGTGAGATCGTTGCCCGCCGATACCAGCGACACATCGTTGGTGGAGAACAGGTGGTAATCGAACTCGGGGGTCTGCACATCAAACCCTTTGTCGCGCAAGACTTGAGCTACGTAGTCGACGCTTGCGTCGTACCCGGGTGTATTGGCGGCACGGTTACCGTCGTTGTCGGCGGCGATCTTCTCGAGTGCTTCGAGATGAGCGATCAGGGCGTCTTCGGTGATTGACTGCGACAGCGTCAACGCATCGACTGGGTCGCCGCTAGGTTCCGGAGTGCTGGACGAGCAGCCGCTCAATGCCAATGCGGCGGCAGCAGCCAGCGTGAAAGTGGATGTCACCCGTGATGCAGTTCCCCGAATTCGCATCCGCCGAGACTAGCCCAATTTCCCTGGGGGTCCTGGTAGAAACGGCTGCAAATAGGCGACGCACTTGCACTTCGCGGGGCGGTCCATCCCCTCGCCCGCCGTCGGGGGAAACCCTGAACCGCAGTCCGGGGCGGCGTGGTACCAGAGGACGAGGAAGAAAAGAACCAGAGACCGATGTGCGCGCGGCGCCGCGCGCGCATCCTTATAGCCATGATCGAAGTGAAGGGACTCACTAAGACCTTCGGGGAGATGAAAGCGGTGGACGATCTTACGTTCACTGTGAAGCCAGGCATGGTCACTGGCTTCCTCGGCCCGAACGGCGCAGGTAAATCAACCACTATGCGCATGATCCTGGGGCTCGACCGGCCCACGTCAGGAACAGCGCTCATCGGCGGCACTCCGTACGCCCAACTGAAAGAGCCACTTCGCACCGTCGGCGCACTTCTTGACGCTAAATGGGTTCACCCGAACCGCAGCGCCCGCGCACACTTGCAGTGGATGGCAGCGTCCAACAACATTCCGAAGTCGCGTGTCGACGAAGTACTTCACCTCGTTGGCCTCACCGAGGTCGCGGGCAAGAAGGCCGGCGGATTCTCGCTGGGTATGTCGCAGCGGCTTGGGCTTGCGGCCACGCTGCTCGGTGACCCGCAGGTGCTGCTGTTCGACGAACCGGTCAATGGCCTGGACCCAGAGGGCATCGTCTGGATCCGCAAGTTCATGCAGCGTCTCGCTGCTGAAGGCCGGACCGTTCTTGTCTCAAGCCACCTGCTCTCGGAGATGGCTCAGACCGCCGAGCATCTCGTTGTTATTGGACGCGGACGGCTCATCGCCGACACCACCG
Source organism: Rhodococcus sp. (in: high G+C Gram-positive bacteria) (assembly GCA_012515885.1). Taxonomy (GTDB): domain Bacteria; phylum Actinomycetota; class Actinomycetes; order Mycobacteriales; family Mycobacteriaceae; genus Rhodococcus_F. Next base: position 6,860 of record JAAYXN010000416.1, on the reverse strand, counting down.
TCACCGATTTCGTTGCCAAGTCGTCGGAATCGACGGTGCGCGTACGTAGCCCACAGCTTGATGCGTTGCGGAGCGCGTTGACGTCGAAGGGGCTGACGGTGCGTGAAGACGGCATCGATGGGCAGCCGAGCCTGCTTGTCGTTGGGTCAACAACCGACGCCATCGGCGACATCGCCGGAGCACAATCGATCGTGCTGCACGAACTCGCTGACCAGCGCGGATCGCTGGAGGAAGCATTTATGAAGCTCACCGGTGAGGACGTCCAGTATCAGGGCGACACGGGCGACGACGTTATGAGGGGTGGACTGTGATGGCTGTCTTACAAGCAGAACGGATCAAGATCACCACGACGCGATCGCCGTGGTGGTGCACCGCCACGATCATCGTTCTCGGTCTCGGTATCGCTGCCCTGATGGGTTTCGGTAGCAAGTTCAGCGTCGACAACTATGAGAAGGAAATCGCGGCGGGCAACACTCCGCAGTACGAACTTGTATTGCCTGTTGTCAGTGACGTTCTGATCGGTGTGGCTGGTCTCGGCGTCATGGTGCTGATGATTATGGCGGCGTTGACGGTCACCAGCGAGTACCGCTTCGGCGTTATTCGCACGACGTTCCAGGCGATCCCTAATCGTTCTGCGGTGATCGTCGCCAAGGCGTTCTTGGTGGGTGTCTTCGGTGCGGTACTGACCGGTGCCCTTGCGTTCGGTGCTTTCGCGGTCGGCAAGTTGATGGCTGGTAGCGAAGCGGGCGCGGCGTTGACGTTGTCGGGTGAGGAGAACTGGCGGGCGGTGTATTCGGTTCCGATTTACGCGCTGCTCTGCGTTTTCCTCGCGGTTGCTGTCGGTGCCCTTTTGCGCCAGTCTGCCGGTGCTATTGCGCTGCTGTTGTTGTGGCCGCTGCTGGTCGAGTCCATTGTCGGATTGTTCGGTTCGTTTGGACGCAATGTGCAGCCGTTCTTGCCGTTCACCAATGCCGACCAGTTCCTCGGTATTGCTCGCGGCGTCGACTATCACTGGGGTCCGTGGGTCAGTCTCGCGTACTTCGCAGGGTTCGTGGCGATCATTTTTGCGCTCGCCCTGTTAGTGGTGAACAAGCGCGACGCCTAAGCACTGCACGTCAATGGGGCCGATACAGCGGATTGCTGTATCGGCCCCATTAGCGTTCAGTTGTCACCAAGCGGAAGATGCCTGGGCCCAGAAGCGTTTCGGGATGCGGCCCGCATGACGGGCGTAATAGCCAGCCGCGACGGCATGACGCATCGCGGTGGCCATGAGCGGCGGATTCTTCGCGCGCGTCACCGCAGTAGCCAACAGGACCGCGTCGCAGCCCAACTCCATCGCCAACGTCGCATCACTGGCCGTGCCGATACCCGCGTCCATGATGACCGGAACGCCAGCACCCTCCACAATCATCTCGATATTGCGGGGATTAGAAACACCCTGACCGGTACCGATCGGCGAACCGAGCGGCATCACCGCCGCGCAACCCACATCCTCAAGACGGCGAGCCAACACCGGATCATCAGTGGTGTACGGCAACACCACAAAACCATCATCGACGAGTTGCTCTGCGGCACTGACTAATTCGATCGCATCGGGAAGTAGCGTCCGCTCATCGGCGATCACTTCCAACTTGACCCAATTCGTTTCCAGCGCCTCGCGCGCCAACTGCGCCGTCAACACCGCTTCCGCCGCACCGCGGCACCCCGCCGTATTAGGCAACAACTCAATACCTAACCGGCGCAACAAATCCAGCACGCCAGTGCGGCCATCAGCGTCGACGCGGCGCATCGCGACCGTCGTCAACTCCGTGCCGGACGCGACCAGCGCCTCCTCCAGCACCGCGAGATTCGCCGCACCACCGGTACCGGTGATGAGCCGCGAACCGAACTCGCGTCCCGCGATCACCAGCGGCTCCATCGCAGCGCCCGTTGCCATGTCAGCCACCCTGCACCGCCGTCAAAATCTCGATGTTCCATCCCCGGCCCACCGGTTCACCCCAACGGGCGCGCGGAAACACCGCACCATCCACTGCCACCGCAATCCCCTTGTTAGGCAGGGAAAGACGCTCCAACAATTCGGCCATTGTTAGTGCACTATCAAACTCGTGGTCGTCACCGTTGACGGTGATACCGATCGGAGATTCACTCATAATTCACCTCGATAATTCGCGTTCTTTGAGCCTAAACCGTGAGGGATCCGCTGCCGCGGCTTCGCCTAGCTCACTACCGTCGAGCAGTGCGACGACAGCCGCGGCCGTTACCGGTGTCAGCAAGATCCCGTTGCGTCCATGACCGGTGGCGGCGATCACCCGATCAGAGAGACGCCCAATGAGCGGCAGATTGTCTGGACTCATAGGCCGCAAACCGGCCGATGTCTCATGCAGTTCGTACTCGCCAAGCGCCGGAATCAACGTCTCGGCGTCAGCGATCAAATTGCGCACCCCAGCCACAGTGACCTGGGTATCAGCCGACTCATACTGCGTGGCGCCGACGACGATGCCGTCCGCCCGCGGCACCAAATAGCAGGCACGCCCATGTACCGAGGCCCGGATGGTGCGGGTGGGCGGCGGCGTCACTCCCGGCCTGGTGCGTAGCCGCAGAATCTCACCCTTGACCGGCCGGACGGGAAGTCCCGGCCACAGGGTTGCCGATCCGGTACCGGCCGCGATGACGACCTGATCAGCCTCAAGCGCATCGACGTCGCTGACGGACTCCCCCACGCACTCGACACCCTCGCTGGCTGCGCTGCTGCGCAGAGCACTCAAAAGCAGCCGGTTATCGACGGCCCGCTCAGCCTCAGACAACAACCCCATCCGCACTCCACGCCCCAGCGAAGGCTCACAGTCACGGACCTCGCTGCGCGAAAGTATGCGCAACTCTCGCCCCTGCGCGGTGACCCACTCGGCGATCGTCTCAAGATCCTGGGCGTCAGCAGTGTCGAGAGCGACGGTGAGCGAACTGGACGAGGTAAACAGCTCCAGCCCCGTCGCCGCTTCCAACGCGCCGCCAAATTCGGGCCACAGATCCAGAGACGCCGACCCCAGTGCCAGGACGTCATCTTCGCCCGGCCAGCCTTCCGAGAGCGGGGCGAGCATCCCGCCCGCCACCCACGACGCGCTAGCGATCGAGGTGGGGCTAGCCGCAAACTGGGGGTCGTAGAGCCGCACGCGCCATCCGCGCCGAGCTGCCTGCCAGGCAATCGACGTTCCGATGACGCCGCCACCGACGATCGCTACTGACCGAGACACGCCATTCACCTCCACTTCCTGCGCCGGCATGATCCGGGTCAGGTCTGACGGTCGGGCACGGCGTGCGCCCCTCTCAGCCCCGCGCCCCAAACCCTGACTCCACACCGGTGACGATGCGGAACCTGATTTGGATACAACCTCGGGACTCCCGTGATGCAACTTTCACCCTAGAGGCTACCGTCATCCCGTGACCTCCATGCAGTACCGCAGTCATGCAGACCGCCAGCGACGACTCGACGATGCCCGCCTCTACCTGTGCACCGACGCCAGGCGCGATACGGGTGATCTCGCCCAGTTTGCTGAAGCAGCTCTCTCTGGTGGCGTCGACATCATTCAGCTTCGCGACAAGGGTTCACGGGGGGAAAAGAAGTTTGGCCCGCTGGAGGTGCGTGACGAGTTGAACGCCATCTCTGTCCTTGCAGCGGCCGCACGCAGGCATGGAGCGCTCCTGGCTGTCAACGATCGCGCTGATCTGGCGCATGCGGCGGGCGCTGACATTTTGCATGTTGGCCAGACGGACCTTCCGGTGCCGCAGGCACGCGCGGTGCTGGGCCCTGACGTTCTCATCGGCCTCTCGACGCACAGTCGGGCGCAGGCCAGCCTCGCCGCCATTGAAGAACACGTGGACTATTTCTGCACCGGTCCTGTGTGGGCGACCCCGACCAAACCGGGCCGTACCGCTTCGGGTCTTGATTTGGTGCGCTCGACCGCCAACGCCGATCCCGATCGCGCCTGGTTCGCGATTGGCGGGATCGATCTGGAACGGCTCCCTGAAGTTCTGGGTGCTGGTGCCACGCGTGTCGTGGTGGTGCGGGCGATCACCCAGGCCCGCGACCCCCAGGCCGCAGCACGGGCCTTCGCTGACGCACTACGCCGCTAGTTGCAGGCGTTCTAGTTCACGCCCTAGCTAGTTCACGCCTTAGCTAGTTCGCATCCGACAGGTCGAGCCACCCCAGCACGGTAGCGGCGTCGACAATGTCGTCACTGGACGTTTCGACGGCTTCGGTGCGCGGGCGCAGCCACCCAAATCCGCCGGTAGGAAGCGCAATCGTCCGCGGAATGGTGACGCCGCGGTCTGCAAGCTGGTCAACATCATCGGGGTTCACAGAGAACCCCTGCGTGCGCAGCCGCGTCCACCCGTCCTCGAATCCGGGGTGCAGCGGCAGGTGCGCCACCTTCGATTCGGGTACCCAGCGCAGTTCCGTGCTTTCCCCATTGAGGATGGTGGCAAGCGGCTCGGGCGCATCGGCCATCACCGTCGTGTAACTCCACCCGCCGGGTACTTCCATCGTGACTGCTTCGCCGCGCACGGTGATCTTCTGGGCCTCGATACCGGCCTCTTCTTCGGCCTCCCGGACGGCGGCGTTCGCGGTACTTTCATGGCTGTCGCGGGCCCCACCGGGCAACGCCCAGGTACCGCCCTCATGGCTCCATAGCGCACGGTGTTGGAGCAGCACTGCAGGCGAACCATCGGCAAGGGGCGCACGCAGCAGCAACCCTGCTGCCCCAAACTTTCCCCAGTGACGACGCCCGTCAGGACTGGTCGCCCAGCCGTCACCGTCACCACGCATCAGTACCCCTGCTTCAGATCGACATCGGTCCAGGTGCTTTCACCCTAGCGTCATTCTCGTTTCGTGCAGAGCTACTGCGTCGGGGCAGTTGCTTGTATGTTGCTCTCGGACCAGCGACGAGAGCGAGGAAGATCGTGGTAACGCGGGAGATGCCGTCAACGCAACCCCAGGGTATGCGTATTGACGCATCCGCACCTGCACCAACGACCGAATCTTCGGGCATAGATCGTCGTGAGATCCGCGAGTTCGCTGGGTCAACGCCCGCGCGTCTGACCGCTGTTGGCGTTGTCCTTCTCCTGCTCGCGTTGGCGTCTGGGGTGGTGACTGTCGTCGCGGTCAATAACCGCGAATCGACGCTGCAGACACTGCTTTCAGCTACTGAACCGCTCGCAAACTCGGCTCAAAACCTCTACAGCGCACTGTCCGTCGCGGATGCGGCGGCAACGACGGCATTTATTTCGCGTGGCCTCGAACCCCGTGAAGTACGTGAGCGTTACCTCAACGCAGTGGCAACCGCCTCCACCGAACTTGTTTATGCCACAGCGGGTCTCGAATCCAATGACGTTGAGAATGCTCGGCTTCTCGCAGCAATTTCTTCAGGCCTGACCACCTATTCCGGCCTGGTGGAAACGGCGCGGGCAAACAACCGGGTGGGCAATCCGGTGGGATCCGCCTACCTTGGCGAAGCGTCGACGCTGATGCAGCACACCGTATTGCCCATGGCGCAAGAACTTCACGCCAACCAGGAACGCCGCGTCTTCGATACTCAAAGGGCGTATGCGCAGCCGCCGTGGCTGACCATCGTCTTACTTCTCGCGTCAGTGGGTTCGCTCCTTGCCGCGCAAATACTGATGACTCGCCACAGCCGCCGCACCCTGAACTCCGGTTTGATCGCTGCTTCAGCGGCCTCCGCGTCACTGCTGATCTGGCTGATGGTGGCCGGGATGCTCTCGGCGGTCAGCACCGGCCGTGCCCTCTCGCATGGGGCAGTCCCGCTCCACGAACTCACCGATGCTCGCATCACTGCCCAACAGGTCCGTGCCGCTGAAACATTGAAGCTGGTTCGCCGTGACGGGGAAATCTCGTATGACGAGGCCTACCGAGAAAAGTCGGCACATCTGACGGAACTTTTAGAGTCCTACCCACCAAGCACCGCCGTTCAGGTAGCGCTCAGTGAAGTGGAGCAGGCGCGGACAGCGTGGAGCGAGTGGGAATCGGCGCACATCAGGATGGATGCACTGCTCGAATCAGGCGATCACGCAGGCGCCGCGGCTATCGCCGTTGGCACCGGACCCGCTGATGCTCCCGGCCGATTCGACGACGTCGATAGCGCGCTCACGGCCGGAATCATCGATGCCCGCGGCACTCTCCGCGCCCGCATCACGTCCGCGTCGAATGTCCTTGGTGGCCTTACTGAAGGCGCCGTGCTGCTGACCGTGATCGGTGCCGGTGCGATAGTTGCCGGGCTACGACCTCGACTTCGGGAGTACCGATGATCACTCGTACTCGTGCCCGCACCATGCGTGTCACTGCCGCCGTACTCGTCTGCGCATCCGGTGTCACTGGATGCGCGACGGCACAAACATCAGTGGCAGCTATCGATGAAGGCGAAGTGCCCTACACCGCCGCGCCCTGGCCAAACGGTGCACGCTTCGCCGATCCAATAGTTGTCGATCCCGCAGGCGGCAGCTCCGCGGCCGATGACTGCAACGACCCGACAGCAAGTTTGCGTCCCGGCGCCTCCGGCCCCACACCGACCATCGATGCGATACGCGCACGTGGACGCCTCATCGTGGGGCTCGATACCGGCAGCAACCTCATGAGCTTTCGCGATCCCTCTACCGGTCAGATCAGCGGATTCGATGTCGATATCGCTCGTGAAGTTGCCCGCGACCTCTTTGGCGATCCGGATCGTCTGGACTTCCGCATCCTGACCTCCGCTGACCGGCTACGTGCACTGCAAGAAGGCTCTGTCGATATCGTCGCGAAAACCATGTCCATCACATGCGAACGACGACGCTCCGTAGAGTTTTCGAGCCAG
>JAAYXN010000415.1 GCA_012515885.1 Rhodococcus sp. (in: high G+C Gram-positive bacteria) | reverse complement strand
CGTCGGTTTGGGGCATCTACACGTACCGAAAGTGTCCGTTCCCGAACAGGCCGCGTGGGTGCTAGAGCGCCTACGTGATCGCGGTATGGGCGAATGGGTCGGGTTTAGCGATCTCGTTGAAGACTGCGACATGACGGTTCAGATCGTCGCGCGTTTCTTGGCGCTCCTCGAGTTATATCGGGAACGATCTGTCGCATTTGAACAGCCAGAACCACTCGGTGACCTTCGCGTGAGCTGGACTGGTGAAGATACCGGGATTCCGGTGATTGAGGAGGACTACGGGTGAGCGAGCCTGGCGCTGACGATCTAGCCGTTGATGAGCTAGCTGTTGACGAACTGTCTGACAGCGAACTCGAGTCAGTTCTCGAGTCGCTGCTACTTGTCGTCGACTCGCCCGCCTCGGTGGACCAGCTCGCAGATGTCACCGATACCAGCCCGGAGCGCGTCAACGAGACCCTGACCAGGATGGCCGAGGCATTTACCGCGCGGGGCAGCGGCATCGATCTCCGGTACGCTGGGGACGGATGGCGGCTGTACACCCGCACGGCCCACGCACCCTACGTCGAACGTCTACTCCTCGACGGGGCGCGTACCAAGCTCACCCGAGCAGCATTGGAAACTCTCGCTGTGGTGGCCTACCGCCAACCTTTGACCCGGGCCCGCATTAGTGCGGTACGCGGCGTCAATGTCGATGGTGTGGTGCGGACGTTGCTGGCACGCGGTTTGATCGCCGAAGCCGGTAATGATCCTGACACCAGCGCCACGCAGTACGCGACGACCGAACTCTTCCTTGAACGGTTGGGGCTCAAGTCGCTCGCGGACCTGCCGGAACTGGCTCCGCTGCTCCCTGATGTGGATCTCATTGATGACATCAGTGACAGCATTGAGGCTGATCCGCGATTTGCGAAAATGAACAAGGTGCCCGTTACGGCCGACCAGGTCGATACCGAGCTCGACGACTGAAACACCCCGGCCGGTCACGGCCAACAAGAAAAACCGACAGGATTAAAAGTGAAAACACCCGCTCGCCGAGATGGCACACCGGACCGAAATAAACGCTCTAGCTCTGATGGGCGCCGCAGCAGCGATAGGCGCGGCAGCTCTGAGCGATCGAGTAGCTCCGACCGTTCAAGCAGTTTTGGGCGTTCAAGCAGTTCTGATAGGCGGCATGGCTCTGAACGAGGCCAAGCCGAACGGGGCAACAAGCCCCAGTTTGGGAAATCACCAGCGCGGGGCAGCGGCGCTCCTGCCGGGCGCGGAAAGCCCGCTGGAGCTGGGCGCCCAGGTAGCGCTGCTGCTGCCACCAACAAAAACGGCAAGCCGAAAACGGCCAAGCCGCGTCGCGTTGACGCACCTATCCCGCGGATCAGTAACGCCAAGCCTGCCCGCAACCAGTACGTCGAAGACGATCGCATCGGTGGGCATCCGCAGGGCGACGGTGTTCGCTTGCAGAAGGTGCTCGCGCAGGCCGGAGTCGCGTCACGCCGCGCAGCCGAAGACCTGATTTCACAGGGTCGCGTCGAGGTGGATGGGCGCATCGTCGTCGAGCAGGGTCTGCGGATTGACCCGGAGAACGCGGTTGTTCGCGTCGACGGCATCCGCGTCGTCATCCAAAAAGACCTCGTGCACTTGGCTTTGAACAAGCCGCGCGGCTGGCAGTCAACGATGTCTGACGATCTGGGACGTCCCTGCGTCGGCGACATTGTCTCGGAGCGTGTGGCAGCTGGTCAGCGACTGTTCCATGTGGGCCGACTCGATGCCGACACGGAAGGGCTGTTGCTGCTGACTAACGATGGCGATTTGGCGCACCGTTTGATGCACCCGTCGTTCGAGGTGTCGAAGACGTACTTGGCCACGGTGCAGGGGCATTTAGCGAAGGGCGTCTCGAAGCAGCTGCGTGAGGGCGTCGAACTTGAAGACGGCCCAGCGAGCGTGGATGCGTTCACGCTGCTCGACGTCAACGAAGGCAAGTCGTTGGTGCGTGTGAGCCTGCATGAAGGCCGCAAGCACATTGTGCGTCGCTTGTTCGACGCAGTGGATCACCCGGTTGTGCGTCTGGTGCGCACCGATATTGGTGCGGTTGCGCTGGGAGATCAGCGTCCAGGAACGTTGCGTGTGCTTGGACGCGGCGAGGTCGGCGGCCTTTACAAGGCGGTCGGGCTGTGAGCGCACAAGGGCGTTCGCTTGCGGTCGCTATGGACGGGCCCTCGGGTACCGGAAAGTCCACGGTGTCACGGCGTTTGGCGATTGCACTTGGTGCCCGTTACCTCGATACCGGAGCGATCTATCGGACCGCGACCCTGCACGTGTTGCGTAAGGGCGTCGACCTGGGTGATCCGGTAGCTATCGCCGATGCGGTAGTCGGTTTGCCGTGGTCGATCGGGACGGACCCTGAGGGCGAACAGGTCCTGCTTGACGGTGAAGATGTTGGCAGCGAAATCCGCGGCGGCGAGGTGACTGCTGCGGTCTCGGCGGTCTCTGCTGTCCCCGCGGTGCGGGCGTTTCTCGTTGAGGCGCAGCGGCAACTCGCTCGCGACGCTGAGCGCATCGTTGTTGAAGGACGCGACATCGGCACCGTCGTACTTATTGACGCGGACGTGAAAATCTTCCTAACCGCTTCAGCGCAGGCACGGGCACGTCGCCGCAACGAACAAAATATTCAGCAGGGACGCGGCGACAACTACGAGGCAGTGCTTGCCGACGTCGAACGCCGCGATCACCTTGATTCCACGCGTGCAGTGTCGCCGCTGCGACCGGCCGACGATTCCATCCTGGTTGATACCAGTGAGATGGGGATCGACGAGGTCGTCGCGCGGCTCATCGAACTTGTGGACGAACGAACTGGAGCTGGGCAGTGACTGAAGGATTCGCGTCAGACAACTATGCCGGAGACGGCATCTGGACTGAGGAATCAGACTGGGAGGGCCTCGATTTCGATGTCGATGGCGCCGAAGAAGACCTGATTCCCGCACCGACACTGGCCATCGTTGGCCGCCCCAACGTGGGCAAGTCGACGCTGGTGAACCGCATCATTGGGCGTCGCGAAGCTGTGGTGCAGGACGTTCCAGGTGTGACCCGCGACCGCGTGTCGTATGAGGGCACGTGGAATGGTCGCCGCTTCATGGTCCAAGACACCGGCGGTTGGGAGCCCGACGCTAAGGGTTTGCAGCAGGCTGTTGCCCGCCAGGCTGAGTTCGCGATGCAGACGGCGGATGCGATCCTCGTCGTCGTCGATACTGTCGTGGGAGCGACCGCAACCGATGAGGCTGTTGCTCGCGTGCTGCGTCGTTCCAAGACGCCAGTGATCCTGGTAGCCAACAAGGTTGACGATCAGCGCACTGAAGCTGAGGCTGCGGCGCTGTGGTCGCTGGGTCTCGGTGAGCCGTATCCGGTGTCGGCTGTGCATGGCCGCGGCACCGGTGACCTACTCGACAAGGTGCTTGAGGTTCTGCCGGAAACACCGCGTGAAGGTTCGCGGACCGGCGGCCCGCGTCGCGTCGCACTGGTGGGTAAGCCGAACGTCGGCAAGTCGAGTTTGCTCAACAAGTTGGCTGACGATGAGCGTTCTGTCGTCGACAATGTTGCAGGAACCACGGTGGATCCGGTGGACTCGATCATCGAATTGGGTGGTCGCCCATGGAAGTTCGTGGACACGGCCGGTTTGCGCCGCAAGGTCAGTCATGCCAGCGGCGCAGAGTTCTATGCATCGCTGCGCACGAAGGGCGCGATTGAGGCCGCTGAGGTGGCGATCTTGCTGATCGATGCGTCGCAGCCGATTACCGAGCAGGATCTGCGCGTGTTGAGCATGGTTGCGGACGCGGGCCGCGCGTTGGTGCTTGCGTTCAATAAGTGGGATTTGGTGGACGAGGATCGTCGTCTCCAGCTTGAACGTGAGATTGACCGGGATTTGGTGCGGGTGCCGTGGGCGCAGCGCGTCAACATTTCCGCCCAGACGGGGCGTGCGGTGCAGAAGCTGGTTCCCGCGCTCGATACTGCGTTGGAGAGTTGGGATAAGCGTATTCCGACGGGCCGGTTGAACACGTGGCTCAAGGAAGTGGTGGCTGCAACGCCGCCACCGATGCGTGGTGGCCGTTTGCCGCGCATCATGTTCGCCACCCAGGCCGGTACACGTCCGCCGACGTTTGTGCTGTTTACGACGGGGTTCTTGGAGGCCGGCTATCGCCGCTTCCTGGAGCGTCGTTTGCGTGAAGAGTTCAATTTCGACGGCAGCCCGGTGCGGATTTCGGTGCGTGTGCGCGAGAAGCGGGATCGTCGCGCCAAGAAGTAGTGCTGTTGGCGCTCGATGAGGATGCTGCTCTGGCGCGCTGACCAGGCGATTAGCGCAAGCTGGTGCGCCTGAGGTAATCTCATCGAGCGCCTTAACGGGCGCGGCGGGCTGTGGCGCAGCTTGGTAGCGCACTTGACTGGGGGTCAAGTGGTCGCAGGTTCAAATCCTGTCAGCCCGACCAAGGAAATGCCTGGTAGAGAAGTTTTCTACCAGGCATTTTTGGGGTTTAGGGGTGGGTGGAGATAGTCCCTGATGGTCCAGTAAAAGCCCAGGTGATCTGGGACAGCGGGCAGCTGGTGGGCAGCAGAATCGCCCCCCAATCAAGGCGGCTGATGTGGGGGAGCAGCGGTCGAAGTGGCCTCGGCGCTTCCCGAGTTCGGCAGGACACCTGTCGGCGGGTTGATGATGGACCAGGGGCTTTTCGCATGCTCGGTACGATCAAACCCACGGCTTTTGTAGGACATCGTCACGTGTCACGATCTTCACAAGGAGCGACGCCCCATGAACATCGATTGGCTGTCTGCTTCGCAGCGCTCTGAGCCGTCGCGGATCGGGAGCGCGGCATGAGGTTGTGGTCGCTGCACCCGTCCCATCTTGATCGGATTGGTTTGGTCGCGTGCTGGCGCGAAACGCTCCTCGCGCAAGCCGTGCTGGATGGGAAGACGGAGGGGTACCGCAACCATCCGCAACTAGGCAGATTCAAGGACACACCTCAACCGCTCGAATCCGTCGGCGCCTATCTCGTTGGGCTGCACGACGAAGCAACCTCACGTGGATACCGCTTCGATGGCAGCAAAATCCTCACGCGGCCGGAAGACCTGCCGCGGTTGACGGTGACGCAGGGCCAACTGGAATACGAATGGAACCACCTAGGTCGCAAGCTCACCGAGCGGAGTGCGGACGACGCGCAGCGTTGGCAGGAAGCATCACCCACCGCGCATCCACTGTTCTCTGTCGTGCCCGGCGGCATCGAGGACTGGGAGCGGCTCTGATTCACATGGTGGGCGAGGGGTCTCTCGAACACCTGTTACTGAAAACCATTATCAATAGTGTTACCGTTGCGGCATGCCCACACCAGTCACGGTGCTGTCGGGATTTCTCGGCAGCGGTAAAACCACACTGCTCAACCAGCTTCTTGCGAACCGAGAAGGCCGCAAACTCGCCGTCATCGTCAACGACTTCTCGGAAGTCAACGTTGACGCCGCCCTCATCGCCTCAGGTGGACACTTTGAGCGCGGCGAGGAACGCTTCGTCGAACTATCCAACGGTTGCATCTGCTGCACACTGCGCGAAGACCTCGTGGACAGTGTCGGCAAGCTCGCCGCCAGCGGCCAATACGATCAAATCGTCATCGAATCCACCGGAATCTCGGAACCCATGCCCGTCGCAGCGACCTTCGAATGGCAATTCGAAGACGGCAGCAGACTCGCCGACAACGCGCCTATCGACACGATGGTGAGCCTCGTCGACGCCTCCCAGTTTCTCGAACAAATGCGTCACAATCGCGCGTTAGCGTCGGCAGATGCTTCGGCCGATGCGGAAGACGAACGCACCGTCGCAGATCTGCTGGTCGACCAGGTTGAGTTCGCGGACCTCATTCTGATCACCAAGACTGACCTGACGACCCCTGCGGTAGTGCGGGCAACGAAAGACGCTGTGCAGGCAATGAATCCGCGAGCGCAAATCGTTGAAGTCGTGGACGGAGGCATCGCGGTCGGAACGGTCCTCGACGCACGTCTTTACGACGAGCAGACGGCAGCGACGTACAACGGATTCGTCGAGGAAATCGAGAACCCGCACACTCCGGAAACGGAGGAGTACGGCATTTCGTCGGTGGTATTCCGTGGCGATAGGCCGTTCAACCGTGACCGACTCCTGGCCGCGCTGCGGTCCACGACCGGGCTGATTCGTTCGAAAGGCTACTGCTGGATTGCGGACGAGATTCACCTCGCACACATGTGGAGTCAGGCTGGACCCAACCTCGTCATCCAACCGGCGGCGCGTTGGGCCGATATTGAAACGACGCCAGGCAACGAGATCGTCCTGATCGGCGTGAAGTTCGACGCACCCGCGGCGTTGAAAGCCTTCGCGGATGCCATGCTCACCGATGCTGAGACGCTGGCACTCGTTGGTTGATGCCCTGCTTGTAGATTGATGCCAGCCGCGCACGTATTTTCCCTGCCGCATCGGAAACTGTCGCAGCGGTAGGGAAAATACGTGCGCGACTAGGCTATGTAAAACAGGGAGGGGCAAGTGATGCAGGGTTTGAGAAGACTGGGGGTGATTGCGGCACTGACGGCGTTACTAGCGGCGGGGTGCGGGTCTGAGCCGACACTCAATGGCCAGGCCAGTGATATGGATATCTGCGAAAGTCAGGTCGGTGCTGTCGACGAATACTGGGGCTGGGAGAACCAAAATTTCGTTGTATCGGTGGCCGAACGCGACGCTGTTGCAAACGGTCGCACCTTCGAATGCGGGTACGTGGGGGACGGGCGACTAGGTGGCGAGCTCATCATCGTTGTCCAACCCGAGTCAGCTCGTGACGTAGCGTCGACTCGTCGCACATGGGATGTCGACGGAGCCACCGTTTTCATAGATCAGCGCAACAATCGAAACCTTGAACTCTGGACAACCGTTGGTGAGTGGAAGGCGGCCATGCGCCTGGTCTCTAGCCCTGGCATCCCGCCGTGGCCGCGCGAGCCCGCAACTGATGAGCAGATGGACGTTGCATCTCGCATCTTGATTGATGTGGCGCACACCGTAATCGGTTAGTTAATTACGGTTGTGCTCCTAACCCGACGCACCCACCATCAGGCCGCGGAGAATTAGGGCCAGCACATTCTCATAGTTGCTCTCTGCAGTGATAGACGGCTTGGGGGAGGGTCTCTCGCCCACCACCTCATGCGGCATCACTGAATACGCGCCCGCCAACTCCAGGCTGACGGCGCCATGCACACACGACCAGATCTGCATCGCGATCTCGCCCGCATCGCCCTCTTGGAAAACGCCCGCAACCTGGGCATAGCGAACGATATCGGCAAGAACCTCAAACGAGCCTCCCGCCGACTCCGGATCCGGCGTGCACGTCGTCGAAAACATCAACGAATACAGAGCGGGATTCGAGACCGCGAACTGGCGATACGCGCGGCCACTATTCGCCAGACGTATGAGTGGATCTTCGTCAGTGGCGGCAATCGACCTACCGAACTCGACAAAACCACTGGTCACCACCGCGTTGAGCAGGCCCTCTTTGCTAGCGAACCGGTTGTAGACGCCCATCGGGGCGACACCCGCCTCGGTCGCCACAGCGCGAATCGTGAATCCAGCCTCGCCGTCACGCTCCACAATCGCTCGACCAGCAGAAATCAACTGATCTCGAATGTCCGTCGCGGGGGTACGGGTGCGTGGCTTCGCTGCGCTCATATTGACAGCTTACGAGAACAGTGTTCTTCTGGAATAGAACAACGATCTATAACAGTGGATCGATGTACTACTCGTGGAGGCTGTCATGAACAACCGCTGGTGGATACTCGCGGCGCTGTGCATTGCTGAGCTGCTGGTGATGGTGGACAACACCATCGTCAACGTCGCCCTTCCTACGCTGTCGCGTGAACTCGACGCGGGCATCTCCGGTCTGCAATGGATCGTCGACGCCTACACGCTCGTCTTCGCGGGCCTACTCCTCACGGGTGGTTACCTCGGCGACCGCTTCGGGCATCGGCGGATTCTGATGATCGGCATCGTCGGCTTCGCGGGCGTGTCGGCACTGGCAGCGCTGTCGCAGACCCTCGGCCAACTCATCGCAGCACGAGGCGGCCTCGGCGTCTTCGCTGCCCTCGTGTTCCCGGCGACCCTGGCGATCGTCACGACGGTCTTCCCCACAGGAAAACAACGCGCCATGGCCGTCGGTATTTGGGCCGCCACCGCAGGTGTTGCCGTCGCGATCGGCCCCGT
>JAAYXN010000414.1 GCA_012515885.1 Rhodococcus sp. (in: high G+C Gram-positive bacteria) | reverse complement strand
TCTGAGGCTGCCCCCTCGGAGTGGACACCCTGACAATGGTTCGTAGAAGAACCAGGAGGGATGTTCACATGGGACGTCAGTCTCAGTACACGGAGGAGTTCCGCCGGGACGCGGTCGCGTTGTATCGCGCCGGCGGCGGCACCCGCACCTACGCCGCGGTGGCCTCGGACCTGGGCATCAGCGGCGAGACCTTGCGGACCTGGGTCCGCAAGGACAACGCCTCGGCGCAGGGCTCAGCGGCCACGGCGGGCGGTGGCAGTGAGACTGCAGCCGACGAGTTGGCGCGCCTGCGGGCAGAGAACGTCCGACTGCGCAGTGCGGAGAAGGAATGGCAGCTCGAACGTGAGATTCTGCGCCGGGCAGCCGCCTATTTCGCGCAGGAGATGAAGTGAAGACCTGCCGCTGGGACTTCATCTCCACCCACCGCAACGAGTTCGGTGTGCAGCGGCTGTGCCGAGTCCTCGGTACCTCCCGGTCCGGGTACTACCGGCATCTGGCCACCGCCGATGCGCGCACCGAACGCGCCGCTGAGGAAGCCACCACCGTCTCACAGATCCGCCAGATCCACACCGAGCATCGCGGTGCCTACGGCGCACCCCGCATCCACGCCGAACTGCGGGAACTCGGGGTGTGCATCAACCGCAAAAAGGTCACGCGGTTGATGCGTGGCCACCGCATCGTCGGTCGGCATCTGCGGCGTGGCCGACGCACCACGATTCCCGATCCTCAGGCAGCGACGGTGCCGGATCTGATCGGTCGCGATTTCACCGCCGAGACGCTCGATACCCGGTGGTGCGGCGACATCACCTACATTCCGGTGGGGTCGTCGTGGTTGTACCTGGCGACGGTGATCGACATCTGTTCACGTCGGGTAGTGGGATGGTCCATCGCCGAGCACATGCGTACCGAGTTGGTCACCGATGCGCTCGCGATGGCAGTCGTCGCTCGTGGTGGCAGTGTGGACGGCGTGATTTTTCACAGCGATCGCGGAGCGCAGTACACCTCGGCCGAGTTCGCGACATTCTGTGCTGCACATGGTATTCGACGAAGTCGGGGCCGTGTGGGGTCAAGTTACGACAATGCCTTGGCGGAGTCGTTCTTTCAGAGTCTGAAACGTGAATGGCTGCATGGCCGTGCCACGATGTCGAAGGCGCGGACGCGTCTGGAGTTGTTCGGGTGGTTGTCGTACTACAACCGGCGACGGCGTCATTCCGCGCTGGGCTATCTGGCACCGATCGAGTTCGAACGACGATTGACCGCATCGGCTACGCTCGCACTCGCCGCATGAAATCCGGTGTCCACTCTCAAGGGGCAACCTCAGGCCACCCGGGGTAGAACGGTTCGACGACGGGAGCGGCCGGAAGCTCCTCCTCTTGAGGTGCTTCCGGGTTGTATCCCGGCATGTTCTCATCGCAGATGGTCCACATGGACCCCCCGTTGTCGCGGTAGCTATCTGCTCGTTCTATTTCGAGGCCTTCGAATACATTCCACGTCGGATAGGGAAGTCGATGCTCGTAGTCGAGTGCTGGAGTGGTGGCAGGGCGGGCGGTGGTCAGCCGGATTCGTAGGGGCGTGTACAGCCATCTACGGATGCGTATCCATGCGTGCTTTGTGGATATCGCGGTGTGCATATAGTTGCTGCACACCAATACTTCTGTGACGGGTTCGCCGATGTGGAGGGAGGGTTCGATCAGGAGGATGTGGTGGTAGACCGTCCCGTATTCAGGTATGGGAGTGGATTCCCATTGGGTTCGGACATCCCAGAATCCGGGGTGGACGCTGGCTCGATCTGACGTGTGGCTGTAGGTGCTTCTGCTTTCGATGTAAGGACCGGACCGCTTGTAGTATTC
>JAAYXN010000413.1 GCA_012515885.1 Rhodococcus sp. (in: high G+C Gram-positive bacteria) | reverse complement strand
GGGCGCTCGGTGCCGGCTTGGCGCAGCACAGCGAACTCCTGTGGGGACAGGCGCTCACGCCACTGCTGCTCGGACAGTACGACCTCGGGCTGACCGGGACCTTGCGCTGCGGAAGTCATGGCCCCACGCTAATACGTGGGGCCAACTTGGCGCGGCAAGACCGCGCGGGAAGACCTTTAGGTCGCGGTGTCTTCGGTCTTCGATGTGTCTGAAGTCTTGGCCTTCGCCCGCGCGGCTTCCTCTCGGATAAACGGCGGATCAATGCCTTCGTGCAGTCGTCCGTCGCGACGCGCTGCGAGGTAGCGGTACAGCAGGACCACGAATACGACGATCAGCAGCAGGCTCCAGCCGAGCGTGGTGCTCAGATACTCCGCGGCGCGGCCGGGCGTGAGGAAGCGGTGCGAAATCCAGCTGTCGTACGTCATGAAGCCGTACACGGCCAGCCATGCGGGCCAGTTCCGCATCACCGAATTCTTGAGGACCACGGTCATCAGCAGCGGGAACAGCATCATCGAGTAGTAGCCCTGGCCCAGCGAGCCGAGCAGGAACGACGCGGTCAGCAGCACGCCTGTCGTCGTGGTGACGTAGAACAGCTCGTCGGTGCGGTAGTAGCGCCACAGTAGCCACAGCGAAATGATCACGATGGCGAGCAGGCTCAGGCGCATCGCCCAAATGAGTGCGGTCGGCAGACCGTAGTACATGCCGTTGCCGACGATGGCGCTGTTGAAGTAGTCGCGCGCTTCGCCCAGATACGGCACGGTATTCCGGACGAAATCCATCGCGTCGACTGAGAGCGGCCAGGCGATCGCGGTGAGGATCAGCGGAATCCCGGCTGCGGTGACAAACACTTTCCATTGACCGCGAACGAGAGGTAATAGAAGCAGCGGAGCAAGAATAGGTTTGACCGCGAATGTGAGGCCTATCGCGGCGCCAGCCCAGAGATCTCTGCGCTTCATTAGCAGCGTCAAGAAGATGACTTCGCCGAGAAGGATGAGTCCATTGATGTTGGTGAACACGAGGGTGTTCACCACGGTTTCCGAGCTAAAAGTGGCGAGCAGCAAGATAGGTGCCGCGATCGATTTCAGCGTCAGATCAAACAGGCGAAGCAGCAGGTAGAGCGCAATAAGTATGGCGATCGCGTTAGCGAAGATAAACAGCCAACGAGAACGTTCTGGGTCCAGAACCGCAATGGGCGCAATAAGAAGAGTGCCCGACGGTGGATACAGGTAGTGCGGATCCACCGAGCTGAAGTCTGCGGTGTACACCGGCTGCCGGTTAAGAAACGCGAGAGCAGCGTTATACACGGGGCGGAAATCGTCAGTAATGAAGTGACCATTGATCGCTTGAATCACGACGCGGTTGAGAGCGGTCATGATGGCGAGAGGCCACAGCACGAAGTTGACGACTTCGCTGGCAGTTCGCGCGGTGCGCGGCTCAAGACTTCGAAGGAGCACCTGCGAACGGTACACCGGACCAGACTTTCCGGAAACGGTCAGGGCGTTGTCTTTTGTCCCCGACTTGCCGCGCGCTACTGTCGGCGACTCACTCGAAAACTCACGCGAAGGGTTGTCATCACTCATGCCGGGCACGCGCTTCCGCTCGGTGGGAGCGAGCCGTCAGCGATGTAGGTGACGACGGCTCGTTGGACACAATCAGATTGGATGGCGGGATGGCCGTTGCCATGCCAGGTCATTGTGGAGTGCGCAGCACCAGAATTTCCTACCGCTCCGGTGACAGCAGGCAGTCCGTCGTGACCGGAGATGGGGTCGGCGTTGCCGACGACAAACAGCACCGGGATGCCTAGTTCTGCGGGCAGGGCGGGTGGGGGCGTTGCGGGCCATGCGGTGCAGGGGACGAGGGATAGCGCGGCTTCTGGCCCGAACACTTCGTAGCGTTCGGTCCACTCAGTGAGCAGTTCGGCAACCCGGTCGCTAGACGGTAGCTGCTGGGAGTCGGTGCACCGGGCGACGAACGCACCGTCCCCGGATCCTGCCGCCGCGTTGGCGAGCTGACCGATGGGGACGGGATCGCCGTCAAGAGCGGCCGACGCGGCATCGGCAAAGGTGCGAACCCGGGTGGCGCGGTCTCCCGTGCCGCCAATCAGGGTTCCGGTGAGAGCTGTCAGGACGGCGTTGGATGAGGTGGCCGGGATCTGGCCGGCGCGTGCTTTCGTGACGAGGTCGACGATCGCGGCGTGCGGGTCTGGGCCCAGCGAGCAGGCCAGCGACGCGCACTGCGCTGAGAAGGCATCGAGGGCGGCTTCAGCGCCGCGCACCCGATGCTCGGCGGCGGTTGCGGCGTCGACGGCGACAGCTTCGGGGGAGTCGAGGACGAGCCGTCCGACGCTGTCGGGGTACTTCGCGGCGTAGGCGAGGGCGACGGACGCGCCGTTGCCGGAACCGATGATTCCGATCTGGTGGACACCCCACAGTTGCCGGAGTGCATCAATGTCGTCGGCCGCGTGCGCGGTGTCGAAGGTCAGCTCTTGTGGTTGCAGGTAGTCGGTGCAGGCGACGGTGGCGTTAATCGAGATCGCGGACAGGCGTTCAATCCGATTGGAGGTGCCGAAGCTGAATTGGCCGAGATCGGCGATCGCGTGGCGATCTTGGACCGGAAGGCAATCGATTTCAGTGGAGAGTCCGACGCCGCGGCGATCGACGGCGACGATCGGGTGCGCATCCATGAGCGTGCCCAGACCGGATTCGGCGAACGACCCGATCACTTCGCTGGACGGGCGATCCGAGCCTGACGTGTACACCAGCGGCGCGGCGTCCTGCGGCGTGTTTTCCTTGCGGGCGCGCAGCGCACCCATCGTGAACGTTCCCGGCGGCAGCCCCGAAATGTCGATTTGTGCGTCAAAAGCCGCGCACTCGACGATCACACCTGCTGGAACTGCGGGAGCGCTGTCGCACGGCCCCCACGCCAGGTCGTCCTGTGGGGTTTCCAACTCGGGCACCACTGGCCCCGTCGGGTCCTCCTGGGTGTCCTCGGGAGCGCCCACTCCAGGTTCGCGCTCGACTGCCACGTGCGGGCGCACGGATGGTCCCGCCCCACACGCACAGCACACTGCCAAGACGATCGCCAGCAATACCGGTCTGCGCATGCCGAATAGCCTGCCAGGTCGTGTCATTCGTCAGCCACACGCACCCATCGAGTGAGGATCGTGCCGTCGTCATCGACCAGGATGTGTGCAGGTGACATCGCCATTGTGGTGCCGGGCGCGCCACCGGTGAAAGTACGCGATTCGCCGGCAACGAGGTGTGGGGACGTCGTGAGGCAGACGTCGTCGACGGCGCTATCGCTGGCGAGTTGGCCCACGAGGGTCGGTCCGCCTTCGCACAGGACGCGATGGAATTGGTGATCGGCGAGGATTTCGAGGAGCCCGGCGGTGGTCACGGTCGTATCGCCAGCGACAGCGATACGTGCGCCCGCAGCGGTGAGCGCGGCGACCTTATCGGGGTCCGCGCGGTTGCTGGTGATGACGAGCGGGGCAACCTCGGTGTCGGTGAAAAGTCGCGATGTTGGATCAAGGTTCGCGTGGGCGGAAACGACGGCAATGGGCGGCGTCGGTGCTTGGCCGCCCGCGAAGCGACGGGCCTTCACCCCGTCGTCGTAGTGCACTCCACCGTAGTTTTCGGCACGCACCGTTCCCGCCCCGACAACGACTACGTCAGGAAGTTCACGCAGCACCGAGAAAACTGTCTTGTCGGCGGGCGTGCCGAGCCCGCCGCTGGTGCCGTCGACCGTGATCTGACCGTCGATGCTTGTCACAAAATTGACACGCACCCAGGGGTGGTCGGCCGCGGGATAGGCGTAGAGCTGCAGAAGCTCAGCGTGAGTGAGGTCACCCTGTGTGATGTGGGTCGCATTATGGATAAGGCGCACATGGTTCATCAGATCACGTGGATACTCTGCATATATGCATTCACGTCTCGTCGACCGCAATCCTGTGGTGCCTGCGGATCAACTGACCGCTCAGATGGTGCCTCCGGCAATGTTCGACGAGGTGAGTTTTTCCTCGTACATCCCCGATCCGGATGAGCCCAGCCAGGCTGTTGCCGTGGCCAAGGCCGAGGAGTTCGCTAAAAAGGTCAACAAGATCCGTGGCGGGTCGCGGCGTGGCCTGTTCGGCAAGAAGGCCCAGGCGTCCGGTGCCGGTCTGTACCTCGATGGTGGTTTCGGTGTCGGTAAAACGCACCTTCTTGCCTCGATCTACCACAGCTCGCCGTCGCCCAAGGCGTTCGGCACGTTCGTGGAGCTGACCCACGTGGTGGGTGCTTTGGGCTTCAACCAGGCAGTCGAGCAGCTCTCTAGCCACTCAGTGCTGTGTATCGACGAGTTTGAGCTCGACGATCCGGGCGACACCATGCTGGTCTCACGTCTGCTGACGGAACTGTCGCTGCGCGGCGTCTCGATCGTGGCGACGTCCAACACGCTGCCCGGCCAGCTTGGTGAGGGGCGCTTCGCGGCCGCGGACTTCCTGCGTGAAATCAAGAAGCTGGGATCGATCTTCGAAACCCTGCGCGTCGACGGCCCCGATTACCGTCACCGCGACCTCCCGCCCGCTCCGGACCCAATTCCGTCGAGCGAACTGCGCGAGCTTGCCGACGCCACCGGCGGATCGACCCTCGATACGTTCGATGAGCTGTGTGCCCACCTGGCCACCCTGCACCCATCGCGGTACAAGAAGCTGGTTGAGGGCGTCACCGCCGTGTACATCGACGGCATCCATGCCGCTCCGGACCAGTCTGTGGCGTTGCGACTGGTGGTTCTCGCGGACCGTCTCTACGACGAGTCGATCCCCGTCACTGTCTCCGGCGGCAAGCTCGACGAAATCTTTACTGCGGAAATGCTCGCTGGCGGCTACAAGAAGAAGTACCTGCGTGCCATTTCACGTCTGCTGGCACTGTCGCGGTTTGAGGTTGCTGCCAGCTAGAGGGCGCGCTGCATGACGAAGTCGTCGTGACGACGGCTGCCGACCACGAAGCTGCGGGTTCCGGCCTGCGTGAAGCCATGCTTGACGTAGAAGCGCTGGGCACGCATGTTCTTCTGGTTCACACCTAGCCACAGGCTGGCGCGTCCTGCTGCGTGAGCGCGGTCGATGATCGTCTCCATCAACTCGGCGGCAATGCCGCTGCCGTGGCGATCAGGCACCACATACAGCTTGTTGATTTCGGTGGTGGGCCGGGCAGTAATGAACTGCGCGACGGCGGGATCAGCAGGTTCGTCGTCGACGATCATCGCGTAACCCACGATGGCGCCGTTCTCGGTGACTTTGAGGATGGTGTGCCGCGGATCGGTGAGGTACTCGGCGAAATGTTCGGCAGAGAGCACGTCATCAATGAACGCCGCGATGTCGTCTTGGGAAGCATCCGGGGGACAGGCCAGCGGAAATGTTGCTGCAGCGACGTCGGCTATCGCTTCGGAATCCCAGATCCCGGCCGTATCGATCTGGACCGTCACTGACCCCACCGTTCTCTCGCGTCGTGTGTGCCTGACTTGTGCGCTTGACTGGCTTCAACTGACTAGCTCTTTCGACAATAGGTCACGGGGAGGGTCGCTCGTCTGTAGTTGCTGATTCAGTGAGTCAGGGCTAGAGTGGCAGCATCATGAAGCGAATTCTCGTAGTAGTCCGCCACAGCGGGGTCTGATTCGGACCGACCCCCCGCTGTGGGTCGTTCTGCTACGCGTTGGTCCTCCCCGCTAAATCGGAAGACCTCTTCACAATGACTACCTCCACCGCTTCAGATTCCACTTTCCACACGTTGGATGCCGAGTCCTGTTTCTTTGCGTTGACCTTGCCGCGCGGTTTGCGCGAAGAGGCTGCAGAGATGTCGTGGCGGCAGTTCTGTGACACCTATGCACCTACCGGTCGTATCCGGTTGGGTTCGTGGTCGGCGGAGCGCTGCGGCTTGGGCCAGTGGACGTATGAGACGACGTTTGGCGTTGGTGATTCGATTCGCCGGGCAACCGCTACCGCGTCCGGTCCCATGTCTGCGTTGACGGGCCTGCTGTATGACGCGGGGTGTGCGATCGAGATTCTCGGGTTCCATCAGCAGCCGTTCGGTGATCGCACCGCAACCCTGCTGCTGTGCGAGGCCGGTGGCCGCACCGGCTGGGCGTTTGGTCTTGGCGATGACACCACCGAATCTGCCCTGCACGCCATGATTTCCGCGGCCAACCGGCTCTACGGGTAGGCGCTTACCCCAAGATTCCGCTGCGGATGGCTTTGAGGACAGCGTTGGTGCGGTCGCGGGTGCCGAGTTTCGCGAGGATGGAAGACAGATGGTTTTTGACGGTGCCTTCCGCGAGAAACAACGCATCCGCGATTTGGCGATTGCCGTAGCCCTGCGCCACGAGACGTAGCACCTCGACTTCGCGTTCGGTGAGGTCCGGGGTGGGCAGGGCATAGTCCTCCGGCAGGACGTTGCCCGCCCGCACCGCACGAATAACCCGCTCGGTGATCGCGGGAGAAATCAGGGTGCCGCCGTCAGCGAGTGTGGTGACCGCATGCGTCAATTGCTCCAGGGTTACGTCTTTAAGCACATAGCCGCGCGCACCTGCCTGAACTGCGTCGAGGATGATGCTGTCGTCGTCGAATGTGGTGAGGATGAGAACGGGGATATCGCATTCAATGTCGCGGAGACGTTGGAGCGCCCAGATGCCGTCGTAGCGGGGCATACGCACATCGAGCAACACCACATCAGGTTGGGTAGAGGTAATGACCTCGACGCCGTGCTGCCCGTCTTCGGCTTCACCGATCACCTCAATCCCGTTGACAGACAGCAGGCTTCGCAGTCCTTGTCGTACGAGAGTTTGATCGTCGACGATGACGACGCGTAAGGGCTTGTCTGTCATGAGCGCGGCACCTGCGCTGCCACATGAAATCCGGAGGAGCCGTCGACGTCAACAGTGCCGCCTAGTTCAGCGAAACGTTCCTTGAGTCCGGTGAGCCCATTGCCCCACACCAGTGTCGTGGCGCCCACCCCGTTATCGCGTGCGGAAAACTGAGTTGCCTGATCGCTGGCAGTGATGTCTATGGTGATGGCGTCTCCGCGAGAATGCTTGACGGCGTTGGTGATTACTTCCTGAGTGGCACGGAGTAGCGCCATGGTGACTGGTTCGTCGACCTCAACATCGTCGGCGACGTTGACCGTCACGGTCAGTCCAGGTATTCCCTGCGCGATGTGCGCCAGTGATTCCCGAAGGTTCGGCGCCTGTGTGCGCAGCTGTGTGACGGTGGCGCGCACGTCGCGAAGAAGCTCTCGCGCCAACGTATTGGCATTGTCGATGTGGGCAGCACTGGACTCTCCGTCAACGTGGCGCGCCGTTTCCAACTGCAAGGTCAACGCAGTCAGTTGGTGACCGAGAAGGTCATGGAGTTCGCGCGAGATGCGCAGGCGTTCGGAGGTTCGTACCGATTCCGACAACAGCATGTTGGCAGTGAGGAGTTCAACGTTGGCTGCCGTCAGTTGCGTGCGTAGACGCTGTTCACTGACGAGCGCCGTAGTACTGAGCAGACTTGCGAGTTGGATCAGTAAGTAAAAGCCAGTGGGAATGGCCGCGCCGAGAAACCCGTCGCCTTGATGCGGCGGGGCCAGCGCCACCACGACGGTATTGAGCGCGACGACCACGAGTCCACACCACAGCGGTACGACGTAGACGCTGGCAGCTGCAGTCACCACCAGAAGGACCGGAACGAGTCCTACCGGAGAGGTGAGAACAAGCACCCACGCTGACGCGACAGCGACGCCATAACTCAGTCGATGAACCACCGGGCGCGAGAGTGCGCCGACAGTGCCTAGCAGCCCGGCACCAAAAATGGCGAAGATGAGCGCCCACAGCCAGCGCGGGATGTGGGTAGCACCGACTCCGAGCAGCGACGGCACGCAGACCGAGACGGTGACCGCCAGCATCGCTACGCCAGACCACAGGTCCGCTGTCGGTTTGCGCATAGCGTCTACGGTAGCGAGTTCAGCTGCCCCGTACCCCTGCCGAAAGTCATGGTGTTGCGTGATTACTTCTGGCACATGTGCTTTGACCACCAGGTTCTTAACGTGAAGGTATGTCTGGGAACGAAAAGAGTCCGGCCATTCTCGCGGAGAGTTTGGCGAAAAGTTATCGAGGTAAGCCTGCCGTCGTCGATGTGAGCCTGCGGGTGGAGCAGGGGGAGACGTTCGGCATCTTGGGCACCAACGGTGCTGGAAAAACGACCACGGTGGAGATGCTGGCGGGTTTGCGTCGACGAGATAGTGGGACGGTCACGGTGATGGGGCTCGATCCGCAATCGGACCGAGCTCGCGTACGCCAAATCTTGGGTGTGCAGTTGCAGCAGGCATATCTGCATGGGGCGCTGCGCGTGTGGGAGTTGGTTCGGCTGTACCGCAGCTTTTACCCCAACCCACGCCCCATGGATGAGCTTCTGGAGATGGTGGGGCTCACCGAGCAGTCGAATGTGATGTTCGAGAAGCTCTCGGGTGGTCAACAGCAGCGACTCTCTATCGCGCTTGCTCTTGCCGGCCGCCCACGCGTCGTCATTCTCGATGAGTTGACGACAGGTCTCGATCCGAAGGCGCGCCGCAGCATGTGGAGCACCATCGAACAACTTCAAGACGAAGGCGTCTCCATTGTGTTGGTTAGTCACGCGATGGAAGAGGTGGAGCGACTGTGCGCCCGCGTTGCACTCATCGATAGCGGCAGGATCGTTGCGCTTGATACCCCTCGCGGATTGATGGCACAGACCAACACCGAGAACCTTGACGACGCGTTTGTTGCCCTCACCGGGCGTGAAACGGAGGAAGTGGCATGACCACTGTGACCAGCACCGAAAACTACGCGGCCGCGCGTCCCGGCTTGCGATCACTGTTCATCCTCACCGTATGCGAAGCGAAAATGGTGATCCGCGATACCGCCGGGCTGATCGTGCCGATTGGCTTGCCGCTGTTGATCTTGCTGACCAGCGCGTCGGCTGCTTCGTCAGAGGTCATCGTCAATGATCGAACGGCACTCGATATTTACGTCCTGCCGCTCGTGTTCGTGATGGTGTTAGGCGCTATCGGCATCATCAATATGCCGAGCTTTTTGGCCTACTATCGCCGCTCAGGAATTCTGCGGAGATTGGGTGTGACGCCCGCGTCGCCGTTCATGGTTTTGGTAGCGCAGGCGTTGGTCAGCATGATCCAGGCAATCATCGGTATCGCGGTGGCGCTGATATTCGCGATCATCGTGTTCGACGCCAACCTGCCGGTCAATATCGCCGGCGCCGTGGGTGTTCTTGCTCTCGCGTTGGCCGCGATGTACGGGGTGGGAATGATAGTCGCCGCGTTGGCGCCCACACCCAACTCGGCGGTCGCGATCGGTTTGGTTGGTTTCCTGGGTATCGGCGCGCTCGGCGGGATGTTCGGTGGCCGCGACGCTCTGCCCACCGCGGTCGGTGATGTTGGAGCGTGGCTGCCGGTGGGTGCAGCGGTAGACGCGCTGGGTGACGCGTGGGCCGGTACCGCGATCAACCCGGTATCGCTGCTGTGCCTGCTTGCCGCAGTGGTTGTCGGTGCCGGAACCGCGGGCCTGTTCTTCCGGTGGGAATGAGCAGCACGCGACGACAAACGAGGCGGTGGGATATCCAAATATCCCACCGCCTCTTTGCCTGATTCTGCCTAGCCCACTGGGGAAATCAGTGGGTACTGCAGCATCGGGTTGTCGAGGACTGGAGCGGCCTGGCCGCGCAGGAATCGGTCGAAGCCCGCTGCTGTCAGATCGGTGGTGGTGCGGATAACCTCGGCGCGCGGCGCAGTGCCGAGCGTGAAACCGCCGGGCATGTCCATGCCGGGCAGATCCGGAACCCACTGCGGCACAAAGTGTTCAAAGTCCGTGAAGCTGATGTGCCCGGTGTCAGCGAGGGCATAGACCTTGCTCCAGCCGCGAGGCGTGTCGAAGTACTGGTTCCAGAAACGTTCCTTACCGGACTCGTCGTCGGCGTGAATCTTGGTGACCAGGTGCAGCATCGGTGTTGATGCGCCGTCGGTAACGACGGGGGAGGCATCGTTGCCGTAGAACAGGGCGCCGTCGACGTTGACTGCCACAGCGACGCGGGGATCAATGCGGGCAACCTCGGTGGCAGTGGCGCCGCCGATCGAGTGTCCGTAAATGCCGACACGGCTCGCGTCGATGTTGCCGTTCAGTCCGGCGGGAAGGACACGTGAGTCAGCGTCCGGGTTGCCGCCCACGGACAGGGTCTCTGCAGCGTCGATAGCAAGCTGTGCGTCTGCGATGCGCGTATCGATCGCCTTCTTCAGGCCCGCGTCGGTGTAGGAATCGGCGACGCCGCCCGGGACAGTGCGCCCGTCGGGGAACACCGAGACCAGCCCGTCCTTAGGGTGGTCCATGCTGATCACGACGTAGCCGCGGCTCGCGAGCGATTCGGCTTGGATCGTGTACAGGAAACGCGGCACCTGGTAGCCGGGGGAGAACAGCACGACGGGATGCGCTCCGGCAGCGACGGGCGCGTTGTAGTGGCCGTTGGTACGGGTCTGCGCAGCGTCGACCAGTTCAGGTGGCAGTGCGCCCACTGCCGCACCGGGCTCAGTCGGCAGGTAGGAGGCGGTGTCATAGCCCTCGACCGCGCTGGCGGGGTAGTGCACCGTGACGGGTACTTCGCGCAGCTCGCCGGGTGTCCACGGGTCCTGGCGGTCGTTGTCGACCAGGCGCAGCGTGGTGACACCGACCGGCGACGGGCCGGTGGGGGCGGGCAGGAATGTTTCCGAAGTGGGTGCCGCAGATGCGGAACCGACGGTGATGGTGGCCGCTGTAGCGGCCGCCAACGTGAG
>JAAYXN010000412.1 GCA_012515885.1 Rhodococcus sp. (in: high G+C Gram-positive bacteria) | reverse complement strand
CGCCCCCCACCTTGAAGGCAGAGCGGACATCACGTATTCGACCAACAACGGCCTCATTGAACTGTCGGCACCCGGCGTCACCAAAGCCACCGGTTTGCTGCGTGCGTGCGAGCTGCTCGGCGTCTCACCGGACGGCATCGCAGCGTTCGGCGATATGCCCAACGACATTCCGATGCTGACCCTGGCCGGGCACGGCGTCGCCGTCGACAACGCGCATCCGCACGCGAAGGCAGCGGCCGACGAGATCACCGCAAGCCACTCCGACGACGGCGTCGCCAAAATCCTAGAGCGTTGGTGGAGTTAGCGCGCTGATACAACGAAGGGGCCGTTCAGACAGTGTCTGAACGGCCCCTTCATTGTGTCGTGAGTTAGCCCGCGGGTACTTCTTCCGGTGCGGGTGCAACCTCGGGTGCGGGAGCAGCAGCGTCATTGATGTGCTGCTCGTAGGTGTCGTTGTAGGCCTTGAGGATCGTGGTGACTGCGCCAGTGATCTCGTTGAAAATCAGCGATCCGTGCTCGAAGTCGCTGCGCATACCGTTCGGAACCGGGTATTCGTCGCTGGTGGGCAGACCCAGTTCACCGACATCGCCACCGAGTTCACGCCACATCCGGAAAATTTCGCCGAGAACAGTCCACGTACCACCATTAGGTGACGAGTAGATCGCGCCGTTGACGAAGTGAACTCCGTTGTAGCCGTTGCTCGCCGGAAGGATTCCGGTGAGAGCATCACCGAGACGGCCAGCCTCGCCGCCTTCAGCAACCCACTTCTGCGCAAACGGCGAGTTGTCCGTCAACCGCAGGATCTCGTTCACCAACGCCGGGAGATGTTCACCCGGAACGATCGCAGCATCTGAGCGCGGCACTGCTGGGTTACGCGGAGCGTTCGGTGTACTCGATGACGTCGCAAGGGCCGCACCACCGACGTTTGCTGCCGCGATCTGGCGGATCTGGTTCATCTGTGCATAGCCACCGTCACCCGGGCAGGCAGTGCTGCCGACGTCGCGGTGCGCAAAAATGATCGGCAGATTTACGGCCGCACCCAGCGGGTAAGGCGTAAAAGGAGTGCCCTCGGAGTACATGGTGGTGTGGCCAAGCGGGTCGAGTCCAGCGATACCCAGACGCCATCCGAGGAACTGCCCGACCGAGTCGATGGTGGTTTGCGGCGGTGTCTGGAAGGAGAAGTCGCCCATCATCGCGATACCCACGGTGTTCTCGTTGAATCCACCGGCGTGAGCGCCCTGTACGGGGCGGTCCAGGCCACCGGCGCGTCCCTCGAAGATCTGACCGTAGCGGTCGACCATGACGTTGTATCCGATGTCGCACCAGCCGAGAGTTTGTGCGTGGTACGCGTAAATGGCGCGCACGATTCCCGCTGATTCTGCAGGGCTGTAGTCGTTGCTGCCTGCAGTGTGGTGGACGGTTGCGCCACCGAGGGCGTCGTCGTACGTGGTGTTGCCGCAGCGGATGGATTCGTCTGCGCCCCACTGGGAACGAGTGATGACCCTGGGGCCGCCGACGCTGCCGGACACCGGCGTCGCGATGTCTGCAAGCTCAGAATCAGCAGGCCCGGTACCCGGGTCAATAAGGACGGCAGTGACATCTTCGGCACCAGCGAGCGTGGGCTCTTGGGTGCGCAGCGGCCGGTTAACCGAGGCCGGTTCGTATCCCAGCTCAGCCTCTGGCGCCGCTTCCGGCTCGGGCTCTGGCGCAGGTTCGGGTGCAGGCGCAGCGGCGCCCTCGCCGGTCTCGCCCGAATCACTCGGAACGCTGACAGCGGCCTCGCCCGGGGTGAGAGCCGGGGTCATGATCTGGATGGCGCGAGTGACGCCAACAAACACCGGTTCGGTGGCGGTGGTGCCGTCATCGAGGGTGCCGTCTGTATTAACGCCGTCGATCGCGTCGAGGGTGATCCACGGTCCCCACGATCCGTCGTCGCCTTGGGCTCGCACCCGCGACAGCGCCGAGGAGACGGTGTCGGAGGTCAGCGCAACCATGCTGAACGGCTCGTCGCGGCTAACTTCCTTGACGACGGCCCCAGCCGTTTCGTCCGCAGCCGCTGATGCGGCAGCATTCGCGGCGAATTCGCGGATCGGGATGGAGAGGTCGTCAAGGGTCAGGCCACCAGGCAACTCGACGCCCGGCGGGAGGGTAATCGAATCGGGCAGCGGGATGCTGCGCAGAATCCCCAGGTTGACGTCCGGCAGGTTAAGCCCGGTCAGTTCTTTGACAGGGATGACGATGTCGGGAACCTGCGACAGCGCCACCTTGGCGATATCGGTGGAAACCACGTTGTCGGATGAGGTGGATTGGACGTCGGGGCTGGAGGTCCCGCTGAGGCCATGAACGGCTAGCGGGCCTGCAACTGCCACGGCGGCTACAGCCCCGAGGATCAGCGACGGCTTTGGTCGACGGTGCGGCAAGCGGATCACTCCTCGGTCGTGGGTGCTCCTCGGGGGAAACATCGAGAAGCGTGTGACACATGTGGCTGGAGTGGCGGTTGTTGCCATCTCTGGGCACTCTTGTCACACTAGCCACAGCAGAGCATAACGCTCAACCTTAGATTTAGACTTTTGATGCGTCGAAATGGTCACGGTATTTCACGATGTGGACAAGTCGGACACCGTGTCTGCCCGTCGAACAAGGGAAGCCCGCATGGCTAGATCACTGCAGTTCAACAAGATTTCCGGACCACTACTTGTGCGCGGACCGCGCGGTCGTTCGGGGTGGAGAGAACTAGCGAGGACGAGCGCGATTTTTGCGGTAGCCCCGGCGCTCGTCGCCAGTGTGACAGCTGTGGGCATCGCGTCGATTCGCCAATCCCACACCACTGTAGAGAGCGTCGTCGCTTCCGACACGCCGTTCACAATTTCCGGTCGAGGCCACGGACACGGCCGCGGAATGGGCCAGTGGGGAGCCTTCGGGTACGCCCGCGATCATGGGTGGGGCGCGGAGCGCATCGTGGCGCACTATTACGGCGACACCAGCCTCGCTGACCTGGCCGAAGCCCAGATCAGTGTGCGTCTGACCGGTTTGGACGACCAGAACCTCGGCGCGTACTCCGACACCGGCGCCGTCGTCGCGGGGACTCCCGTCGGACCAGGTGAAGCCGTCTATTTGACGCCGACGCCCGGTGGCGGCGCAGCAGTGACCGTAACCAGAGGGTGTGGCGGCGAGGTTCTGTGGCAGGGCGGCACCGATCATCCGTGGGTCGATCCGATCGATCTGAGTCCGGACCGTCCGCACGAGCAGCACCTGAAAACCTGCAACGGATACACCTCGTACCGAGGGTCGTTGGGTGTAGCGCTCGACGGCGGTGCGCCCCGCGTCGTCAACGTGGTCGACATGGAGGACTACCTGCTCAGCGTCGTCCCCGCTGAGTCACGTGCGGAATGGGCTGATCAGGGCGGTAGTGAAGCGTTGCGGGCGCAGGCGATCGCGGCCCGTTCCTACGCGGCCGCGGAGGCCCGCACCGAGTACGCGCGCACCTGCGACTCCCAGAACTGCCAGGTATATAAGGGGTCGTCCGCTGAAGACCCGCGAACGAGCGAGGCGGTGCGCACCACGACCAGCTTGATTGTTGTGCGTGATGGCCAGCCGATCGCCACCGAGTTTTCGTCCTCGACTGGTGGTTTCAGCTCGGGCGGCACATTCCCAGCCGTGGAAGACCTTGGCGACGCCGCATCCCCGCACCATGTGTGGACGGAAGTGGTCACCGCCGGAACGATCGCCAACACGTTTGGCGTCGGCGAGCTCCACTCGGTGGAGGTTATTGAACGCAACAACGTCGGCCCCGATGGCGGCCGCGTGGTGACCCTGCGGGTTAACGGTTCGGGCGGCTCAGTGGATGTGCCCGGTATGGAAGCACGGTTTGCGCTGGGCTTGAAATCCGACTGGTTCACCGTGACGGAAGGAATCGTCCCGGGCTTGGAGCCTCTGGGGTCGCCGGTGCACCCAGCCGCCGCACCGGACGGTGAGCCGGGCATCGACGGCGACGTGGTGCAGCCAGCGTCGGACTCGCTGATTGACCGCAAGTTCCGGGAACTCGGCGGTGTCAACGGCCACCTCGGCGCGCCTCTCGGTCCTGAACTGATGCTGCCTGACGAGTCCGGCACGTTCCGTCTCTACACCGGCGGCACAATTTTGTGGACGGAAAGTCTGGGTGTGCGGGTCATCGACGCCAATGTGCTGCGTGAAGTGCTGCCCGACTCTGCGAGTGCCCGCTAACTCCCTTCCACGTCGCATAGAAATTTGTGCTCTCCCACCCGCTAGCGGGTGGGAGAGCACGAAAATAGGTGGGACGTGCCCAACTAGCCGGTGCCCAACTAGCCCGTGCCGCCCGGTGCGTTGTCGCCGCGGCGACGCACGCGTTCCTGCGCTTCCTCTTCGTCGAGGCGGTTCGCTTCTTCCAGGGTGGGTGCGCTTCCGCCGAGTCGGGCAGGAACCCAGTATTGGCCCGCGGGATGCGGATAGTCCTTCTGAAGATCAAACAGCATTTCCTGCATCACGCCGCGCAGTTTCGCGGTGAGATCTGCGGCCGGCTCGAACGGCGCAATCGGCTTACCCACAGCAATCGAGATCGGTGTCTTTGTGCGACCCAACCGCTTCGGATGACCCTTCGTCCACACCCGCTGCGCACCCCAAATCACGATCGGGATGATCGGGACATCAGCCTCGATGGCCATGCGGGCCGCACCCGACTTGAAGTCTTTGATTTCAAAGCTGCGACTGATCGTGCCCTCGGGGTAGACACCAACCAGCTCACCTTTACGGAGGTCATCAACAGCGGCGCGATACGACTCAGCGCCCGCACTACGGTCGACGGGAATATGCCCCAGCGACCGCATGATGGGTCCGCCGTACTTGTTGTCGAACACTTCCTTCTTGGCCATGAACCGGATGTAGCGCTTCGACTTACGCGCCGGCAGTCCCGCGTACGTGAAATCCATATACCCGGTGTGGTTGATGGCAATAACAGCACCACCGGTAGCAGGGATGTTTCTCTCGCCCGTGACGGTGAATTTCAGTCCCTGATAGGCGAAAACAGTGCGGGCGATGCCGATGACGGTGCGGTAGACAGGATCCACAAACACACACAGTAGTCGGGAATGGGCCCCTCATCGACCCTAGATAGAAAGTGTCGCAGGTGGCGGAAACTTCGCGGGGAGCCAGCGCAGAACTGCCCAACAGCTGGACGGAGACGGCGGACGTGTGAGTGGGCGTCGGCTGCGCTAGCGTGGCTGTCGAACCAGCGGTACAAGCACCACGGAAAGGCGCGACGTGCAAGGTAAAAGGCAATTCAGGATCGCTCACTTCGCACGCGCAGCCAGCGGCGCCGTCCTCGCGGCAGCACTGATCGCCGGGTGCGACGATGGACAGTCCGGAATCCCCACCGAGACGCCGAAAACCCCAGTGCAAGAACACACCGACAACGCCACGCCGCCGTCGATCACCGACGCGCCACCCACCACAACGAGCAGTCCGGTCTCGATCACTGTGGGCGAAGTACCCGGAAACCCCGCTGCCGCCCAGGCTCTGCAGGCCTGGGCTGATGACGTCAGCAAAGGTGACATTGCCGCCCTCACGGACAAGTGCTGGACCGTCGCGCCTGAGCTAGTAGCCACCATGTATGCGGACGTAGACACCATCGCCGCCGTCGTACAAAATCCCGGCATCGACGGTCAGTACGCCGCGAGTTGGACCGACGGCACCACTCGCATTTCCGCAAAGCGCGGCGAAATCTCATCCGGTTACGCGTGCCCGCACGTCTACCAGGAAGGCGCCACCAGCTACTACACGCTCACGGACGCCGAGCACGCCACAACGCGCTATCTGTCACGGGTGGCGGGAGAACCCGTTAACGAGGCCGATACTGAATCGGAATATCCACTCGTCTGCCCCGGCAACAGCCCGTGGGATCCGCGCAGCACCGGTGCCGGTGGGGAGCCGCCACTCAAACGTGATCCGCTCACTCAAGGAGACATCGACTCGCTGGATCCGGCCAGCGTCCAGTCACGGTCGTTGAACGACAGCTACGCGGCCGTCACGGCCCAGGTCGAGACAAACAGATCGACAGAAGAGTGGACGGCCATTCTCGCCATCGGACCTGACGGTTACTGCCTCGGCGAAATCGACACTGGAAATTGAACCCCACAACCGAACGGGCCGTCGCAGCTAAGTCGGTAGCGGCGGGCCGAAAGTAAACGTCAAGCCGGGTCTAAAGTCATCGTTTGAAGGAACTCGGCGGGGCTATGCGGTGGCGCCTGGGGCCCCGGCCTACGCTTGACTGGTTAGCAGCTTAGGTTCAGGAGGCGAATAGTGCAGGTCACCAGCGTCGGGCACGCCGGGTTCCACATTCAGACCGAAGCCGGGTCCATTTTGTGCGACCCCTGGGTCAATCCCGCCTACTTCGCTTCGTGGTTCCCGTTCCCAGACAACACCCAGCTTGATTGGGATGCGTTGGGAGCCTGCGACTACCTGTATGTCTCCCACCTGCATAAAGATCACTTTGATCCAGAGAATCTGGCCAAGCACGTCAACAGGGACGCGACGGTGCTGCTGCCGGACTATCCGGTGCCTGATCTCGAACGCGAACTACGCGCCCTCGGGTTCCACAAGTTCGCGGCCACCCAGGATTCGGTCAAGCACCGACTCAAAGGCAGCGAACTGACCGCGGCACCGGATACTCCGCCCGGCCCGGGCGAGCTGGACATCATGATCATCGCGCTGCGCGCCCCCGCGGACGGCCCGATCGGTGACTCCGGCATCGTCGTCTCTGACGGCGAGACCACCGTCTTCAACATGAACGACGCGCGTCCGGTCGACATGGACGTGTTGCAGGAGTTCGGCAAGATCGACGTCCACCTGCTGCAGTATTCGGGCGCTATCTGGTACCCGATGGTTTACGACATCCCGAAGAAGACGAAAGCCAACTTCGGTAAGCAGAAGCGTCAGCGCGGCATGGACCGCTGCCGCAGCTACATCGAGCAGGTCGACGCCACCTGGGTCGTTCCCTCAGCGGGCCCGCCGGTGTTCCTCGAGCAGATGCGCATCCACGGGAACGGCGGCGGAGTCCT
>JAAYXN010000411.1 GCA_012515885.1 Rhodococcus sp. (in: high G+C Gram-positive bacteria) | reverse complement strand
CCAAGCCAATAGCGCTACCCACCTGCTGAACAGTGGGCAGCAAACCCGACACCGCACCCGCATTGCGCGGTGCCACCGTCGCCAAAATTGCGGTTTGCAGCGGCGCCACAAACAACCCGAGCCCCGCCCCACCCAGCAGCAACGGCCCAGCGAGGGCCAACCACCTCGGGTCAGTGCCTTCACGTTCAAGGATGTAGCTGAGCATCAGCAGCGAACCAAAAAACGCGGCCATACCCAGCGCCAACACCCGATTGCCGAGACGCTTATAGATCAGCGAAGACGCCAGCGCCGCCAACCCCATCCCCAACGCCCACGGCAAAGTCGTCACGCCCGCGCGGAGTGCGGAAAACCCGAACCCAAACTGCAGGGTCAACGAAATCGTGAAAATTAGTGAGGCGAGCGTCCCAAAAAATATGAACGAAATTCCGGCACCTAGTGAAAAGGCACGGTCGGTAAACAATTCCAGTTTGAGAATGGGATCGCCGCCGCGCTTGCCCAGCCAATACTCATAGGCAACAAACGCGATAAGAACAGGCAGTGCGCACGCAAGCATTGCCACCAACGCGGGTGGCCAATCCCGTTCGCGGCCTTCCGCGAGTGGGAAGATCAGCAGAAATAGTCCGATCGCAGACAACGCGGCACCGATCGGATCAAGCGCGCGACGCTCCCCCGAATCTTCGCCTGCACCGGGGTGAAGGAAACGGAAACCGACCAACAGAGCGATCACACCGATCGGCACATTGACCAGGAAGATCATCCGCCAGCCGAGATCAAAAAGGTTCCACTCAATAAGCAATCCACCGACCAGCGGACCGGAGATGGTGGCCAATCCAATCGTCGCCCCATAAATGCCGAGGACACGGGGATGCTGCGATTTCGGGAACAAACCAGAAATGATCGCGAACGTCTGCGCCGACATGCATCCGGCAGCCACACCTTGCAGTGCACGTGAGAAAACCAGCGTCCCCGGGTCCTGGGCCAGCCCACACGCTACCGACGCGAGCACGAAGGCTGCCAGTGCCACCAGAAACACGCGGCGACGCCCCAGGATGTCGCCGATACGAGCAGCGGTAATGAGAGTGCAGGCGAACGAGAGCGTGTAGATGCTGACCATCAGCAGCTGCATCGACACCGGTGCAGCGAGGTCGACGGCGATACTCGGCAGCGCCACGTTGACGATGGTCGCGTCCAGCAACTGCATGAAGACCGCGGCCAAACTGGTTGCCAACCCCAACCAGGGCGCCCACCGCGTCATCACACGCTCAGAGCCGCCACGGCCTGCTGCCCCTGAGTCTGGGTGTGGTGTCGCGGCCCCCGAGGACACTGTTTGCTGGTTCGGCACCGAACCCACAGTAGGCAATTCTGGCAATCCACGCGCTTTCCCGAACTCTTGTGACTCTGACAGATCTTCACTGAATTCACCGATTGCGTTAGGAAAATGCGTTTCTACCTCGCATAATTATCGCTAGCTCAAATGTCGATGTTATCCCGCTGTTACCAACCTCATACCGGGTGACCACCCGCATCTGCGCGCTGTGCCGCATCCTGAATACAGCTAGAAAACTAAACGCGTCGCAGCGACGATCCCGTGCCGCGAATGTTTGAGTATCGTGCCCCGAACGCTTGAGCATCCAATAGCGGCACATGCAGACGCCATTGCTGCGATCACACTGCGACAGCCCGCTGCCGAGAACCGACCGCCCAGAACTAACTGCCCCGAACCAACTACACAGCACCAACTGCCCAGCACCAACTGCCCAGCACACCGACCGTCTACTACCTATCAGCACCGCACCCGTTTCACAGTTCGAACTAGTCTGCAGGAGTCTTGCTCGATGGATTTGAATCTGATCACGCATTGGAAGCCGCAACCCGGTCGGGTTGTGGCGTGGAAGGTGTCAGATGCCGATGCCCGCGCTGCAGCTCAGGCTCCGATCGATCCCGCGCCCCCCACCACGATGCAGGAGCGTCATCTGCGCCGGTCCCAGCTGGCAGCTAATAACAGCGAGACGCAGTCGCCGTGGATCGGGATCGCCTACGACTTTGACAGCAAGCTTGATGCCGAAGCACTGGGGCGCGTACTGACCCGGTACGTCACCCGTCACGACACGTTGCACAGCTGGTTCTCGTTCGCGGACGCCGACGGCGACCCCACAGACAAGTCCAATGCGATTCGGCGTCACGTCGTGGCTCCTGAGCATTTCGCATTGAATGTCGTTGACGGCCCCGAGTTGGAAACGGCGGAAGAGGCGCGCGCCTATGTAGCGACTCGCTTTGCTGACGAAACTAGCGCGCTGGGTTGGCCGGCGTTCGTTTTTGGTGCCATCGAGCACTCTCAGGGCGACGGCAACAGCTTCACGCTGTTCCATGCGATCGATCATGCACATACCGATATGCAGTCGATGATCTTGATGTTCGCGGAAATCCGGCTGTCCTACCAGGCTGAAATTGCTGGTACCGAGGTGCAGCTGCCTGACCCGGGCAGCTACGTCGACTACAGCATCCGTGAGCGCGAGCGTGCCGCATCGTTGACGCTCGAATCCCCTGAGGTCCAGGGCTGGTTGGGCTATTTGGCTCGTACCGGCGGCTCGTTTCCGGGTTTCCCCCTCGATCTGGGTGTCAGCGACGGGCCGGCTCCCGCGGTGGGCAGCCGCTTCGATCTCGCTGATGCGGATGAATGCGACAAGTTCGGCGCGGTCTGCAAAGCCAACGGCTCCAACTTCATTGGCGGCGTCTT
>JAAYXN010000410.1 GCA_012515885.1 Rhodococcus sp. (in: high G+C Gram-positive bacteria) | reverse complement strand
GCGTTCGGCGACCAGTACCGCGCCACGGACTTTAAGGTTCCTGGCCCCGGCACCGTGACTTTGACGTATACCCCCGCCGATGGCAGCGAACCCATCGAGCATGAGGTTGTTCAGTTCCCTGAGGACGGCGGCGTCGTCACCGGGCAGTACAACTTCACCAAGTCCATTGAGGACTTCGCGCGTGCATCCCTGAACTACGGTTTGCAGCAGAACTACCCGGTGTACCTGTCGACGAAGAAAACGATCCTCAAGGCGTACGACGGTGCGTTTAAGGACATCTTCCAGCACATTTACGAGACCGAGTTCAAGGCCGAGTTCGACGCTGCGGGCTTGACGTACGAGCACCGTCTCATCGACGACATGGTTGCTTCCGCACTCAAGTGGGAGGGCGGCTACGTCTGGGCGTGCAAGAACTACGACGGCGACGTCCAGTCGGACACTGTGGCGCAGGGCTTCGGTTCGCTCGGTTTGATGACGTCGGTGCTGCTGACTCCGGACGGACGTACCTGTGAGGCGGAGGCCGCGCACGGCACCGTCACCCGGCATTACCGTCAGCACCAGCAGGGTAAGCCGACGTCGACCAACCCGATTGCGTCGATCTTCGCGTGGACCCGTGGCCTTGATCACCGCGGCAAGCTCGACAACACCCCTGAGGTGCGCGGCTTTGCGCATGACCTTGAGGATGTTGTCATCCGCACCGTTGAGGGTGGTCAGATGACCAAGGATCTCTCGATGCTTGTTGGCGGCAACCAGGGCTACCTCACCACCGAGGAGTTCCTGGCAGCTCTCGATACCAACCTGCAGAAGGCCATCGCAGCCAAGTAAGTCTGCAACGAAGCGGTGCCTGTGCTGATTCAGCGCAGGCACCGCTTTTGCGTCGTTAGCTTCCTCACGCCTTTTCACCGTGCATGGGGAACACCTGGCGGTCACGATTGGTTGCGACAGCAGTGAGCGCAATCAGAAAGAACCCTCGATAGTGACGTCTCCCAGCCTTGCCACGTCCAAGCAGATGACGGGCCGCAGTCGTGTCCTCGCCATGATTGCCCTGGCGATGGGCGGCTTCGGCATCGGCACCACCGAATTCGTGGCCATGGGGTTGCTGCCGGAAATCGCTGACGGATTCTCCGTCACCGAGTCGATGGCCGGTCACGTCATATCCGCTTACGCGCTCGGTGTCGTGGTCGGCGCACCCATCATCACAGTCCTGTTCGCGCGGATACCGCGCAAACCGATGCTCATCGCCCTGGTCGCCACATTCGTGATCGGCAACCTCGCCTCCGTCATCGCACCGACCTACGAGACGTTGATCGCGGCCCGCTTCCTCGCCGGTTTTCCGCACGGCGCCTACTTCGGGTTGGCGTCACTCGCTGCGGCGTACGTCGCCAAACCAGGCCAACGCGCGAAAGCAGTCGCCCTGGTCATGATGGGATTGTCCGTTGCAAATGTGATCGGGGTGCCGATCGCG
The DNA here is from genome assembly GCA_012515885.1 of Rhodococcus sp. (in: high G+C Gram-positive bacteria). Lineage (GTDB taxonomy): Bacteria > Actinomycetota > Actinomycetes > Mycobacteriales > Mycobacteriaceae > Rhodococcus_F. The sequence continues at coordinate 2,556 of JAAYXN010000410.1, read as the reverse complement.
ACGTGGATGGGGCAAAACTTCGGGTGGCGTAGCGCGTTCGTGCTCGTCGCCGTCCTCGGCGTCGCAACGATCGTCGCCATCGCCTACTGGGTGCCCGCCATGCGTGACGTCCCACCGTCGCATCCACGCACCGAACTGGGTGCGCTACGCAGCCCGCAGGTGCTGTTGACACTCACCGTCGGCATGGTCGGCTTCGGCGGAATGTTCGCCGTCTACAGCTACATTTCCTTCGCGCTCACCGAAGAATCCGGACTACCTGCCTCCCTGATCCCCGTCGCCCTGATGGTGTTCGGTGTCGGCATGGTCGTCGGCAATTACCTCGGCGGAGTCATCGCCGACCGGGCACTCATGCCGGGCCTCTTCGGCGCACTCTCCCTGGTTGTCGTCGTCCTGACAGCGTTCGCGTTCGCGCTGAGCAACCCGGTGACCGCGTTCATCGGCCTGTTCTTCGTCGCCGCCTCGGTCTCCGCGACGGTTCCCGGCTTGCAGATGCGCCTCATGGACGTCGCTGCCGACGCCCAAAACTTGGCGGCCTCGCTCAACCACGCTGCATTGAACCTGGCCAACGCGTTCGGTGCCTGGATCGGTGGCGTCGTCATTGCCGCTGGCCTTGGCTACCGAGCCCTGCCCGCGTTGGGTGCGGTGCTCGCGGTGGGCGGACTCGTCGTCCTGACGATCTCTGCGCTACTGCAGCGCCGCGAACCGCCCGCACAGGTGCCCCACCTCTCCCGCTGAGCAGGAAAGTTCCTATCGTGTCGTACCCATCCGATAACGTGCTGGCCGTGTCGACCATCCTCGCCCCGCACACCATCACCACCGTCAACGTCAACGGCATTCGTGCTGCGTCCGGCAAGGGAATGTTGCCTTGGCTCGCAGCCACTGAAGCCGACATCGTGTGTCTGCAGGAGACCCGGGCCACCGACGCCCAACTGCACACCGCACTGGCGCCCGCACTCGATGAAGGCTGGCAGATCGTCTCCGCTGAGCCCGCAGCTAAAGGCCGCAACGGTGTAGCGGTCCTATCACGCAAGCCCGCCGACGCCGTGCGGATCGGTCACGGGGACGACGAGTTCGCTGACGCAGGCCGCTACATCGAAGCCGATTTCGGTGACGTCACCGTCGCCAGCCTGTACCTGCCTTCCGGTGAAGCGCAGACACCGAAGCAGGACGAGAAGGAACGGTTCATGGAGTCCTTCGCCGCCTACCTCGATTCCGTGGCAGCGCAGGCAACAGCTGCGGGCCGGGACCTCGTTGTCTGCGGCGACTGGAACATCGCGCACACTGAGCGGGATTTGAAGAACTGGAAAAGCAACCGCAAAAGCTCGGGGTTCCTCCCCAACGAGCGGGAATGGCTCGGGAACCTCCTCGCGCCGGAAGCGGCCTGGGTCGATGTCGTACGCCAGCTACACCCAGACGTCGACGGGCCCTATTCATGGTGGTCCTACCGCGGCAAAGCATTCGACAACGACGCTGGCTGGCGGATCGACTACCAGATCACCACGCGCGGCATCGCTGCCCGCGCCAAAGAAGCTCGGGTAGAACGCGCCGCCGCGTACGACCAGCGGTGGTCCGACCACGCGCCGGTCACCGTGCATTACCGCTAGATCCCGCGGGCTGTAGGGGTCGGTACGCGGCACCGGGGCGGCATGGAAAGATTGATGTATGTCGACGTCCACACCCCCTGCAAAGCCCCGGGTTCTTTCCGGAATCCAGCCGACCGCCGATTCATTCCACCTCGGCAACCTGATCGGTGCCTTGCAGCAGTGGATTCCGTTGCAGGACGACTACGACGCCTTCTACTTCATCCCCGACCTGCACGCGATCACTGTCCCGCAGGACCCGAAGGAACTGCGCCGCCGCACCAAGCTCGCCGTCGCGCAGCTCCTCGCGTTGGGTATCGACCCGGACCGTTCGACGCTGTTCGTGCAGAGCCAGGTACCCGAGCATGCGCAGCTGTCGTGGGTTCTGCAGTGCATCACCGGATTCGGTGAAGCCAGCCTCATGACGCAGTTCAAAGACAAGTCCGCTAAGCAGGGCACTGATCACGCCAGCGTTGGCCTGTTCACCTACCCGATGCTGATGGCCGCAGATATTCTGCTGTACCGCCCGCAGCTTGTTCCCGTTGGTGAAGACCAGCGTCAGCACCTAGAGCTGGCGCGTGACCTCGCTGGCCGATTCAACTCGCGGTTCGGCAAAGCATTCGTGGTGCCGGAAGCGAAGATCGTCAAGGGCACCGCCAAGATTTACGACCTGCAAGATCCGACGTCGAAAATGAGCAAGTCGGCGGCCAGCCCCGCAGGCCTGATTAACCTCCTTGACGACCCGAAGGTGTCGGCCAAAAAGATCCGCTCGGCCGTCACCGACAACGACCGCGAAATCCGCTACGACCCGGCCACCAAGCCCGGCGTCAGCAACCTGCTCACCATCCAATCCGCGCTCTCCGGTGTCGCGGTTGAAACTCTCGTTTCGGGGTATGAGGGCAAGGGATACGGAGACCTCAAAGGCGACACCGCCGAAGTCCTCGCCGACTATGTCACCCCGTTGCGTGCCAAAGTC
>JAAYXN010000409.1 GCA_012515885.1 Rhodococcus sp. (in: high G+C Gram-positive bacteria) | reverse complement strand
GACTAAGCGCGCGCTTTACGACGTCGAATCTGTGGATGGCAGTGCGGTGACGCTGCGGAATCGGGTATCGGGTGAGCGTGTGTAGACGCAGTTCCCGGACGGCGATGTCGTTGCTGACATTGTGGTGGCGGCCCGCCCGCTGCCGGTAGGCGACGAATATCTATTGCTTGGCGCGATCGAACCGGTACCCCCGAAACATCTCGCTCAGGTGGAAGCTGCCCTAGCGGGCGGCGATGGGTCCGCAATCCTTGAGGCCCTCACCCTGCGTTTCGCGTAAGTAGCGGGACAGCGCGGAAGTTCGCACCTCGCACTGGAATTGCCCCTTCAAGCTCTGGGGGAGCGATTCCAGCGTGAGGCGCACATCTGACTAGCTCGCAGGGGCGGCGGACGCATCCTGTGCGGGACTGTCCTGTTCGGAGTCCTTGGACTCCCGTTTGTTCCGTCCCGAATAGACGACTCCGACGATCAGCACCGCAACCCCAATGATGAGATAGCTATTGCCGAGCAGGTGCAGCCACCATGACCAGTCGAGTTCGCGGTTATCGCCGCGCGGCAGCAGCCACGTCGGGCCGATCGTGAAAATCAGTGCGACGACGCTAAATACGCCGATACGCAGCGGGTCACGTGGCTGCCTCGTATAGAGGACATGGCCAGCGATCACCAAGGCTGGCGCCGCCCACACCCAGTGATGTGTCCAGGACACCGGCGACACCAACAACACCAGCAGCGCATTGACTAGGAGAGCGCCGTGGGTGTCACCTGCAGACAGCAGGCGCCGCATCCACACTGCTGCAAGGACCAGGGCCGCACCACACAGGGCCAGCCACAACCCCGTCTCCCACAATTCGGCGAAAGCGAACCGCGACAACATTCCCTTAAAAGACTGATTGTTGGCGAACCACGGTGCACCGATGCGTTCGGTATCCCACAGGGTGTGCAGCCAGTACTGCTTAGAATCGCCGCCCAGAAGCAGCCAACCAAGACCAATGGTGGCCACTGTGGACACAACCATCGTCGCGGCAGCTCGCCAATCCTTCCGTAGCAGGAAAAACAGCAGGAACACCGCGGGCGTCAGTTTGATGGCAACGGCGATTCCGATGAGTAGTCCACGGGGCCAATACCGGGCACGGGTGAGGGTGTCGAGCACAATCGCGAGCATCAACACCACGTTGACCTGGCCGAAACCCATTGTGGTGCGGACCGGCTCGACGAACTCGAACACGAACACCAGCGTCGAGATGATCGCGACCTTGGCCAGGACGTCGAGTTCTGGACGCAAGCGGTCCAGCACGATCCACAGCACGACGCCCAGACAGATCAGGGTCGACGCAAACACGGCCGCCTGCGCGAGGGCAGGCCCGAACAGTGCGAGCGGAACGAAAGCGATCGCTGCTGTCGGCGGATAGGTGAACGGCAGGCCGACTGGACCGTCAATCAACGTCATGTTGCCGTACAGCGGCAGATCGTTGAGTAGTGCGTGTGCACCGGCCCGGTAGACGGCGAGGTCAATGAAGGTGTGCCACAAACCGAAGTGAACCCCGGCGACGTGTACCGCAGTAAATACCGACGCTAGCCCAATGAGATAGCGCACCACCTTGGCTCGAGCGGTGGTGGTGGGCTCAGTAGTTGAAGTAGTGGGCCCAGTGTCCGGGATGTCGGTATCGGTGGTTCGGGCGTCGCTGCTTCCCGATTCGGTTCCCGGTTCCGCGGGCAACGTGGGATTCTGAGGCACTGCGGAAGGCTATCAGCGAGATCTGTCATAGACGGGAACGCTGAGGGTGTTTTCCAGCGTCTTTGCGTCATCGTCTCGGCGCTAGCTAACTAGCGGCTACCTGAGGTTGATGCGCCTCCTGGGCGTTGATAGCTACGGGCGTGTGGGGGTCGATAGCTGGGCTGGAAAGCTTTGGATTAGCAAGCCGGATATGCGCCCGCGGGAGCGTGGTGCGCGCGAGTGGCGATTAGGCGGGTGGGGGCGGCGAGGGAGAATGCTGGGGTGGCGTGCGGGGAAGAATCGCCGCCAGCGGCTTGTTGAAAGATGCAGTTTGCCGGCGCGGCTAGTGGGCTCGCGGTGGCGACTCGCCGCGACACGCGGGGCGTCAGGAGGCTCCACCGAAAATGTGATGTGCGACACGCCATGATGCAGGGATTTTTGCATCGTCCGAAGATCTCACGGCCGGAATTCCATCGATGTGATCACAACATCATGGGTTGGTCAAAAGTGTCGGCCACTAGGTGTAGTGTCTTGGGCACTGGGAGACCACAACGGAGTCCATCGGATCCGATATCGGCATTCATGCTTGTACGGCTGCTCGAACTTCATGGTCACTCGGTTCGCAGAGCAACACTTCGTCAGCTGCTGTGGCAGGGGAGAGAGGGACTTATATGAGCATCACCGTGTACACCAAGCCCGCGTGCGTTCAGTG
>JAAYXN010000408.1 GCA_012515885.1 Rhodococcus sp. (in: high G+C Gram-positive bacteria) | reverse complement strand
GAAAGCCTGCTTGTACGCGACATACGCCAGGCGGGCGTTAGCGAGACCCGCCTTGCCGCGCAGAGCGAGTGCTTCGTCGCTGCCAATCGCCTCAAGACGGGCGTCAATTTCGGTATCGACGCGGGAAACGAAGAACGAAGCAACCGAGTGGATACCCGCCAGATCGTGGCCAGCTTCCTTAGCCGCAGCCAGACCATCGAGGTACGCGGTGATGACCTGCTCGTAACGCTGCACCGAGAAAATCAAGGTCACGTTGACGCTGATGCCAGCGGCAAGAACCTGCGTGATCGCGGGCAGGCCAGCGTCGGTGGCCGGAATCTTGATGTACAGGTTGGGCCGGTCCACGACGTTCCACAATTCGATGGCCTGAGCCACCGTCTTGTCAGTGTCGTGAGCGAAGCGCGGATCCACCTCAATGGACACGCGGCCATCGAGCCCGCCGGTAGCGTCGAACGTCGCTGCCAACACGTCGCAGGCACTGCGAACATCGTCGGTAGTGATGGCGGTAATCGCGCCATCGACGTCCGCGCCGGCAGCGGCAAGCTCGCGGACCTGTGCGTCGTACGAGTTTCCCTTGCTGAGTGCCGCCTGGAAAATCGCGGGATTGGTGGTGACACCCACGACGCTGCGGGTAGCGATCAGCTCCGCAAGGTTTCCCGATTCGATGCGTTCACGAGAGAGATCATCGAGCCACACCGACACCCCGGCCTCGGAGAGCTTGGCCAGGTTGCTGTTTTGAATGCTGTCGTCCGTCACCGGATTATCCCTTCACTCGTGCAAGTGAACGCTTAGCCGCGGCGGTGACCGCCTCAGGCGTGAAACCGAACTCGCGGAACAGCGTCTCGAAATCAGCCGACGCACCGAAATGCTCAATTGAGACGATTTCGCCTTCAGAACCAACGAAGCGGTGCCACGGCATTGCGATACCGGCCTCAACGACGACGCGGGCCTTCACTGTGGGCGGCAAGACGCCATCCCGGTACGCCTGATCCTGCTCATCGAACCACTCGACACACGGCATGGAGACGACGCGGGTAGGTACCCCGTCGGCTTCCAGCGCCTCGCGTGCAGCGACAGCCAACTGCAGCTCCGAACCGGTACCGATGAGAACGACCTCGGGAACACCCGACGACGCCTCAGCCAAGATGTATCCGCCGCGGGCAACGCCCTCGTAGCTGGTGCCCTCAAGGACCGGCACGTTCTGGCGAGTCAGCGCAAGACCAGCTGGGCCGCGGGTGCCCTCGTGGGTGGTGCGTTCGATGACCGCACGCCATGCGTGGATAGTCTCGTTGGCATCGCCGGGGCGGACCACAGACAGGCCCGGGATCGCGCGCAGTGCGGCAAGGTGCTCGATCGGCTGGTGCGTCGGACCATCCTCACCAAGACCGATGGAATCGTGCGTCCACACGTACGTCACGGCCGTCTTCATCAACGCGGCGAGACGAACAGCGGGACGCATGTAGTCGCTGAAGACGAGGAACGTGCCGCCGTACGGCAGGGTAGGCCCGTGCAGCGCAATGCCGTTGAGGACCGAGCCCATAGCGTGCTCGCGAACACCGAAGTGCAGGGTGCGCCCGTACGGGGTTGCCGTCCAGGTCGACGTCGAAATGTCGGCGGGACCGAAGGATTCCGAGCCGGAGATCGTGGTGTTGTTGGACTCGGCGAGGTCCGCGGAGCCACCCCACAGTTCAGGAAGCGCGGCGCCGACAGCATTGAGGAACGACGACGACGCCTTGCGGGTAGCAACACCCTTGGTATCTGGTGCCCAGGTCGGCAGCTCGTCTGCCCAGCCAGCAGGCAACTCGTGTGCGATCAGTCGGTCCAGCAGCGCCTTGCGCTCCGGGTTACGCGACGCCCAGTCATTAAAGCTCTTGGACCACTGCGCCTTTGCTTCCGCACCGCGCGTCTGAGCCTGACGGGTATGGGCGATGACCGCGTCATCAACCTCAAACGACGCGTCCGGATTGAAACCGAGTTCACGCTTGATCGCGGCAACCTCGTCGGCACCAAGCGCAGCGCCATGAGCAGCACCGGTGTTCATCTTTGTCGGCGCCGGGTAGCCAATGATGGTGCGCAGCAGAATGATCGAGGGCTTCGATACCTCAGCGCGAGCAGCGTCCAGAGCAGCTTCGATAGCGACGATGTCCTCGCCGCCTTCGACGACCTGCACGTGCCAGCCGTAGGACTCGTACCGCTTCGCGGTGTCCTCCGACAGGGCGATCTGGGTGTCGTCCTCAATGGAAATCTTGTTGTCGTCGTAGATGACCGTCAGGTTGCCCAGCTGCTGAACACCAGCCAGCGATGAGGCTTCCGAGGTGACGCCCTCTTCGATGTCGCCGTCCGAGGCGACCACGTAAATGTGGTGATCGAACGGGCTTTCACCGGCAGGGGCCTCCGGGTCAAAAAGTCCACGCTCACGGCGCGCCGCCATAGCCATGCCGACGGCGGAGGCCAGACCCTGACCGAGTGGGCCGGTAGTGATCTCTACACCGCGGGTGTGACCGAACTCTGGGTGGCCGGGAGTCTTAGCACCCCAGGTTCGCAGCGACTCCAAGTCCGCAAGCTCGAGACCGAAACCTGCAAGGTACAGCTGCACATACAGGGTCAGGCTTGAGTGCCCGCACGACAACACGAAACGGTCGCGGCCGATCCAGTCCGCATCAACCGGGTCGTGTCGCATGACTCGCTGAAACAGGGTGTAGGCGAGAGGCGCAAGGCTCATCGCAGTACCGGGGTGACCATTCCCCACCTTTTGAACGGCGTCCGCCGCCAAGACACGAGCAGTATCGACGGCTCGAGTGTCGAGTTCCGTCCAGTCCGTCGGGTGTACTGCCTGGGTGAGGGCGCGAATCTCGTCTGTAGTCGACACGAGCTGAAGTCTCCTGACATGGGTGAACACGGAGCGTGGCGGATCGCGCTCGCCGTCGGCACGAACCAGCTATGCCGAGAACAAACGTAAAACGCCGAGCGGACAGCATCGAGGCTGCCACTTAAGCCTAATGCCCGTGTGATTGTGGGTCGATTCGGTTCGCCTGAAGTCGGCGTCTACCATCGACTGTAGTAGTGCGCCGGGTATGAGCGTGCGCCGGAGACAGTCGGCGCGCCAGCGAGCGCAAAATGAGAAGTCTTCGAAATCTTGGGTGAGACGGTGCGAGGAGAAAACGTGCGGGCAGGGCAACGGCCGAGCGGACACGGCTTCGGCAGCCCCGGAACTGTGGCTTCCTCGCCGCGTTCAGACACACTGTTCGGTCGTGTAAGCGGCAAAGTGCTCGCCTACATTGCCCTAACCAAACCCCGAGTTATCGAACTCCTGCTGGTCGCGACCATTCCGGCCATGCTTCTCGCCGACCGCGGCGCCGTCGACATCGTCCTGATCCTGTCCACACTGTTCGGTGGCTGGATGGGTGCCGCGAGCGCAAACTCGCTGAACTGCGTCGTCGACGCCGATATCGACAAGGTGATGAAACGTACCGAGCGTCGTCCACTGGCGCGCGAAGCGGTACCCACCTCACATGCTTTGATCTTCGGACTTGTTCTCGGCGTCGTGTCGTTCGCGTGGCTGTGGTGGCGCGCCAACCTGCTCGCTGGGGTCCTCGTCGTCATCACCATCGCGTTCTATGTCCTCATCTACACAATGGTTCTCAAGCGACGTACCTGGCAGAACGTGGTGTGGGGCGGTGCCGCCGGGTGTATGCCCGTCCTCGTCGGTTGGGCAGCAGTGACCGGATCGCTGTCGTGGGAACCGCTGGTGCTGTTCCTGGTGATCTTCTTCTGGACACCGCCACACACGTGGGCGCTGGCGATGCGCTACAAGGAGGACTACAAGGCGGCGGGTGTCCCCATGCTGCCGGTAATCGCCACCGAACAGCACGTCACCAAGCAGATCCTGCTCTACAGCTGGGCCATGGTCATCACCACGCTGGTTCTTGTCCCAGCAGCTGGCCTCATCTACGCCGGTATCACCATCGCAGCGGGCCTGTGGTTCCTCATCATGGCAACCCAGCTGTACCGCAGCGTGCGAGGAGGCGCAGCAGTCAAGCCGCTGCGCCTGTTCCTGCAATCCAATAACTACCTCGCGATTGTGTTCGTCGGACTTGCGGTCGACTCGGTTCTCGGCCTCGAAACAGTGCTGAACCTGCTCACGAAGTAACTATCCACGCTCAGCTGCCTACTGAACTCTCAGGACGATCGACCCGGTGGTTCGGCGTCCTTCCAAATCGCGGTGCGCCTGAGCTGCCTCTTCGAGCGGATACTCGGCGCCTACCCGCAGATTCAGCGAGCCGTCTGCGAGCGCCGTGAAAACGTCCCCGGCCCGCCATACAAGCTCTTGTCGATCCCGGATGTACGCCCCAAGCGACGGGCGGGTCAGATAGATCGAACCCGCAGCATTGAGCCGTTGCGGATCGACGGGAGGCACCGGGCCACTCGCAGCACCAAAGAGGACGACGGTGCCGCGCGTGCGTACCGCCGCGACGCTGGTATCGAACGTTGCCGCACCCACACCGTCATAGACAGCGGCGACGCCGTCCCCGCCTGTGAACGCTCGCGCACGGTCGGCGACATCGTCGTCGTATCGGTACACCTCGACCGCCCCAGCCGCGCGCGAGAGTGCTTCCTTCTCATCAGTGGACACCGTCGTTAGAACCGAAGCACCCAGGTTCGCTGCCATCTGGGTGAGAAGAAGCCCCACACCGCCAGCACCCGCGTGCACGAGAACGGTGTCGCCGCTCTGGACCGGATACGTCGAATGGACCAGATAGTGCGCCGTCATGCCCTGCAACAACGCCGACGCGGCCTGTGCAGGGGAGACGCCAGCAGGAACCGCAACCGCGACCGCCGCCGGGACGCACACCTGCTCGGCATAACTGCCGGGCGCGCTCGCCCACGCCACTCGGTCACCGGGCGCGAACCCGTCGACATCGCCGCCGACCTCACGCACAATTCCGGTGCCCTCGCTGCCCGGAATGTAGGGCACCTCTTGCGGGTAGGCGCCGGTACGAAAGTAGGTGTCGATGAAGTTGACGCCCGCGCATTCGACGTCAACCAGCAAATCGGTGGGCCCGGGTACAGGAGGCGGTACGTCAGTGGCAATAAGAACGTCAGGACCGCCGTGGCTGGCTACTTCAATGGCACGCATAAACCCTGTCTAACACGAGCGGGGTACGCGGTGGGGGCCGACGCTCTCGTTGGACTATTCTCTTCACCAT
>JAAYXN010000407.1 GCA_012515885.1 Rhodococcus sp. (in: high G+C Gram-positive bacteria) | reverse complement strand
TTGCCGTCCTTCCACAGCGACTGGTGAACGTGCATACCCGAACCGTTGTCACCGAACAGCGGCTTCGGCATGAAGGTGACCGACTTGCCGGCAGCCCACGCGGTGTTCTTCACGATGTACTTGAACAGCTGCAGGTCATCAGCGGCGCTGAGGAGGGTGCCGAACTTGTAGTTGATTTCGGCCTGGCCAGCAGTGCCGACCTCGTGGTGGCCGCGCTCAATCTCGAAACCAGCGTTCTGCAGGTTGCGGGTGATGTCGTCACGCAGGTCGACGTAGTGGTCGTACGGAGCAACGGGGAAGTAGCCGCCCTTAGCGCGAACCTTGTAACCGAGGTTCGGGGAGCCATCCGGGTTACGGTCGGCGCCGGTGTTCCATGCGCCCGACACCGAATCGATGTGGTAGTAGGACTCGTTCATCGACGAGTCGTACGAGATCGAGTCGAAGATGTAGAACTCGGCCTCAGCACCGAAGAAAGCGGTGTCGGCGATGCCGGTGCTCTTCAGGTACTCCTCAGCCTTGCGAGCAACGTTACGAGGGTCGCGGCTGTATGCCTCACGCGTGAACGGGTCGTGGACGAAGAAGTTGACGTTGAGGGTCTTCGCGGCGCGGAACGGATCCAGGCGGGCCGTCGTGACATCCGGGAGGAGCATCATGTCGGATTCGTGGATCGACTGGAAGCCGCGCACCGACGAACCGTCGAATGCCAGACCGTCCTCGAAGACGTCCTCGTTGAAGGCGGCAGCGGGGATGGAGAAGTGCTGCTGGATGCCCGGAAGGTCGCTGAAACGCACGTCGACGTACTCGACGTTCTCGTCGGCGATGAACTTGATGACCTCTTCGGCCGTGGTGAACGCCACGCTTGTGCTCCTTTTATCAACTTCGACCAAGTGATGATTGGCGAATCTGTCGAGCCTGAGGCTATGGACCTGGTGTTGCCCACCGGTCAACCTTTTGTTTCACCCATGTTACGTATGCTCTTCCCTGGTGAATCGGAGATGATTGTGACCTAGCGCACACCTACTTACTCCCACTGTAAAGGATCAGCGACACGCGCGCCTATCCTGGTGGGCATGGGACGTATTACCGGTACTTGGCTGTCTGGGCCACAAGCTGCACTGCCTGCTGACGGGAACAACGCTCCTCAGGATTTCCGTGGCCAGCACTTGGGTCTGCCGGAGCATGGACCAGGCGCAATGGTCGGTCCGGGACGTCGGCTCAGTGCCCTCCTGATCGACTGGCTTCTCGCGATGGGTGTGTCATCGCTCGTCGTTGGTCAGAGCGAAAACCCCTTCGAAGGCCAGGTCGGTACGTTCACGCTCGTGATTTGGTACCTCGTCGGCGTTGCGTGTGTGTGGGCGTTCTCGTTCACCCCGGGGCAGTTCATTGTTGGTACCCGTGTTGCCCGTATTGACGGCCCGCACCGCGTCGGATTCCGGCGGGCACTCGGACGCCAGTCGCTTCTCGCGTTCGTGGTTCCCGCGACTATCAGCGACCAGGACGGACGCGGTATGCACGATCGCGCCACCGGCACCGCAATTCTGCGCGCCCGGTAAGCGTTCCCAATCAGAACTGAAACAGCCCCACGCTGGTCTCCCAACGTGGGGCTGTTTTCTGTGGTCTACAGCTTGAGACGAACGGCAGCGCTCAGCGTCAGCGACGTCGCATCGTGCGCTGGATGCCGCGCATCTTGGCGCCGCCGGGCATCGGGCCCTTGGGTAGGGCAGCGCCGCCGCCACCTCGGTTCTTGAGAGCCTTGAGGCGGCCCTCGATGTTGTCCATCTGCTTGGCGTTGATGTTGCGCGGCAACTTGTTGAGGTAGCTCTGCAACTTCGACAGCGGAAGCTGTCCTTCACCGTTGCCGATGATGACGTCATAGATCGGGGTGTCACCGATCAGGCGGGCTGTCTTCTTCTTTTCCTGAGCGATGAGCGAACGCACACGCTGCGGTGAACCTTCAGCGACGAAAATGACGCCGGGGCGGCCGATGACTCGGTGCACAGCATCGAGCTGAGTGGTTCCCGAGACGGCGGGGGTGACGCGCCAGGTGCCGCGCAGGTTATCGAGTGCCCAGGCAGCCGCACCGGCCTGGCCGTCCGCTTTGGCGTACACCGACTTCTGGACGCGGCGACCGAAGATGATGAAGGCGGCCAGGACACCGAACATGAGTCCGATTGGCAGCAGGTACCACTGGACACCCCAGATGAAGCCCAGACCGAACAGCACGCCCGTGACAGCGAGGAAGGCGCCGATCATCCACGGCAGCAGCGACTTGTCTTCTTTGCGCTGCAGCTGGAAGGCCTGCCACATTTGAGTCCGACGTTCTTTAGACGCCGCCTTGCGGGCCGCCTTTGCTGCGGCCTTCGCTTCTTTAGTGGGTTTGCCTTTAGCTGCTTTGCTGCCTGTCGCCATGCTGACCAGGATACGTGGGGCGCCCCACTACACCGAAACGCGAGTCACCTCGTGGCCGCTACCAACCGCATCGGGCGCGGGCTGTGGTGCTACCGGGCCAGTCGTGCGAGTAGTGAACCAGCTTCCTGTGACGCTTCGCCGCCCTCAGCGAGATGCGCTTGGGCCTCGGGCAGTGGACGCCCGTGGTGAGCCATCGCCTGTGCGTAGAGACGTCCAGCGCGGTACGACGAGCGCACCAGCGGTCCGGCCATCACGCCCGCAAAACCAATTTCTTCGGCGGCCTGCGAGTGCTCAACAAACTCTTCCGGCTTGACCCACCGCTCCACCGGGTGATGCCTGGGGGAGGGGCGCAGGTACTGGGTGATGGTGAGGATGTCGCAGCCAGCCTCATGCAGGTCGACCATGGCCTGCTGCACTTCTTCTGGCGTTTCACCCATCCCGAGGATCAGGTTCGATTTGGTGACCAGACCGAAATCGCGGGCCGCCGACAGAACACCGAGTGAACGGTCGTAGCGGAACGCAGGTCGGATGCGCTTGAAGATGCGCGGCACCGTCTCCAAGTTGTGGGCCAACACCTCGGGGCGCGATTCAAACACCTCGGCCAAAAGGTCCGGCTTGCCGTTGAAGTCGGGAACGAGGTTTTCGACGCCGGTTCCCGGGTTGAGTTCATGAATCTGGCGGACGGTTTCCGCATACAGCCAGGCTCCGCCGTCCGGCAGGTCATCGCGAGCGACACCGGTGATGGTGGAGTAGCGCAAACCCATCGCCTGTACCGACTCGGCGACGCGCCGCGGCTCGTCGCGGTCAAGATCAGCGGGCTTGCCGGTATCGATTTGGCAGAAGTCGCAGCGCCTAGTGCACTGCTCGCCGCCGATGAGGAACGTCGCTTCGCGGTCTTCCCAGCATTCGTAAATGTTGGGGCACCCCGCCTCTTCACAAACCGTATGCAGCCCTTCACGTTTAACTAGGCCCTTGAGTTCGGTGTACTCGGGGCCCATGCGGGCACGCGTTTTGATCCAGTTGGGTTTGCGTTCAATGGGGGTCTCGGCGTTGCGGACCTCGATGCGCAGCAGCTTGCGTCCTTGTGGGGCGAGCGCTGTGGCGGAGTCATTATTCGGGGTGGCCGTCACGCCTTAGATGGTACGCCTGTCGGTTCGACAGGTAACCGGCCGTCGAGCGCGTCGACGATCGCGGTGCTCACTGTGGGGATGACCTCGCTCACAGTGACGGTGCGTCCAAGCTCTGCGGACAGGCTCGTCACCCCCGCATCGGGGATACCGCACGGAATGATCGCCTCAAATCCGCCGAGCGCTGGATTGCAGTTCAGAGAGAAACCGTGCATCGCGACACCACGCTGGACGCGGATACCGATCGCGGCGAGTTTGCGTTCAGGCAGCCACACACCGCCCCGTTCGCCTTCAGCGACCCACACGCCTGAGCGGCCGTCGACGCGTCCACACGGCACCCCGAGATCGGAGATGACCGCAATGAGGGCTTGCTCGATGCGGCGCACGTAATCGACGACATCCATCGGCTGAGCGAGACGCACGATGGGATAGCCCACCAACTGGCCCGGCCCGTGCCACGTGATTTTCCCGCCGCGATCGACGTCAATGACAGCGGTGCCATCGACCGGACGATCCTCGGGCGCAGTGCGTCGCCCTGCCGTATAGACCGCGGGGTGCTCAAGCAGGAGCAGTGTGTCCACGCCCCGGCTGTTGGCGCGTTCGTCGGCGAGTTCACGTTGCAGCGTCCACGCCTGCTCGTACTCGATCAGGCCCAGCGTGCGGATATCTACCGGGGTGTCGTCGGCGCGCGCGGAACGGGACGTGGTGCTCATATCTCGGACTTTACGCCGCGCCATGCGCAGACAGCAGGGGCGCCGTTCCCAAATGGAAACGGCGCCCCTGCGTGAGCTAGACGTGCGTTACAGGCCGAGGTCGGCTTCGAACGCGCCGTCTTCGATCCGCTGCTTGATGGTCGTCAAGAAACGGCCAGCGTCAGCGCCATCGATGAGACGGTGATCGTAGGTAAGCGGCAGGTAGCACATCGACCTCACACCAATCGACTCGCTGCCGCCCTCATCGGTGACGACGACGGGACGCTTGACGATCGCACCGGTGCCGAGCATTGCTGCCTGCGGCGGAACCAGGATCGGGGTGTCGAAGAGAGCACCCTGGCTGCCGATGTTGGTGATCGTGAAGGTGCCACCGGACAGCTCATCCGGCTTGAGGCCACCTGAACGAGCGCGGCCAGCGATGTCAGCGATCGCACGAGCAAGACCACCGAGAGACAGGTCGCCAGCGTTGTGAATGACTGGTGAGAGCAGTCCCTGCTCGGTGTCGACTGCGATGCCCAGGTGCTCGGCGTCGTAGTAGGTGATCTCGTTGGAGTTCTCGTTGTAGCTGGCGTTGATGTTCGGATGCGCCTTGAGTGCCTCAATGACAGCCTTCGCGAAGAACGGCAGGTACGTCAGCTTGACGCCCTCACGCTCTTGGAAACGTGCCTTCGCCTGATCGCGCAGCGACGCGATCTTGGTGACGTCCACTTCGAACGTCTGCGTCAACTGCGCGGTGGTCTGCAGCGATTCACGAGTCTTCGCAGCGGTGATCTGGCGGATGCGGTTCGCTGACTTGGTGGTGCCGCGCAGCTGAGCCAGCTCGGGACGCACACCCGCGGATGCGGACGCCGCAGCCGGTGCGGACGTTGCCGGTGCCGACTTTTCAGCGGCAGGAGCCTTAGCGGCTTCCGCGGCAGCGAGAACATCCTGCTTTCGGATGCGGCCACCCACGCCGGTGCCCTTCACCGAGGACAGGTCGACGCCGTTCTCCTTGGCCAGCTTGCGCACCAGGGGAGTGACGTACGGCGATTCAGAAGTACCTGATGTCGACGAATCAGACTGGGCGGGAGCAGTAGGCTCAGACTTGGCAGGCTCAGACTGTGGTGCGGACTCCTGAGGCTTGGATTCGGCCTTGGGGGCAGGCTCAGCAGCTGGCTTCGCAGGCTCCGGTTCAGGTGCCGATTCGGCAGGGCTGCCCGAGCCGATGATCGCGAGCTGGCCACCAACATCAACGGTGTCGTCTTCTTGAGCGGTGATCTCCAGCAGAGTGCCGGACACGGGGGACGGGATTTCCGTATCCACCTTGTCCGTGGAGACCTCCAGCAGAGGCTCGTCGACAGCAACTTCGTCGCCAACCGCTTTGAGCCAGCGGGTCACGGTGCCCTCGGTGACGGACTCGCCGAGCTCCGGCATCGTCACGGCAGTGCCCTCAGAGGAGCCTGCGCTGCCGCCGGAGTTGCTCTCGGCCTTGTCCTCAGATGCGGGAGCTGCCTCAGGCTCAGCTTCTGGCTCCGGCTCAGCGTCGCGAGGCGACGATTCGGGAGCTGCCTCAGAAGCACCAGAATCGCTGGAACCAGCATCGGTGTCGTCGCCGCTGTCATTGATGACGGCCAGTTCGCCACCGATTTCGACGGTGTCGTCTTCCTGCGCGACGATCTTGGTGAGAACACCGGCAACAGGGGAAGGGATTTCGGTATCGACCTTGTCGGTGGAAACTTCGAGCAGCGGCTCGTCGACCGCGACCGTGTCTCCTTCCTGCTTGAGCCACCGGGTGACCGTGCCCTCGGTGACACTCTCACCTAGAGCTGGCATCTGGACGGAGAAGGCCATGTCTTTTGACTCCTCGACAGTTGTGTTCGGGTTATACGCCTGGGTCGACTTGTGGTCGAAAGGGGTGGAGCTCATGCATTCGCCACCTATCTTTCCACTGCATCGGACTTCGTGTTCGGTGAGGTGGGTTTCACTCCCCGCATAGGTACCCGTGACACCGTCGACGAGCCATGTTTGGAGAACCTGGCAAACTGTTTAGACGCGCCCAATTCGGACACGTGTGCGCCGCCCAATCCGATACGGGCGGTCTAGGTTCGCGCTCAGGGAGGTAACTCGTGGGGTTGTTCGGTCGGTTCTCGCGTGGACCTAAGCGGCGGCCATCGTCGCCGGACTCGTCAGACGCTGCCCACCTGGCACAGTGGGCGCACACCCATCACGGTGTTGAGGCGTATGTGGAACCGGAAACAACCGTCACTGAGGTCACGGTTGTGCTGGTCGCTGCGGATGGTGAATGGACTCGGCGCAAAGCCGGTGGCGAACGCGGCGCCCGCAAACTCGGCAAAGACCTCCACATTCCGGTGTACGACGTCCGTAAAACTGGGTATCCGCAGCGGATGCGGGACTACGACGCCCGGCAACGTATTGAACGTCGCCGGGCGGCGCAGGAACGCGACAGCAAGTAGGTCAGCCGCGTTGTGACGGTGATTTAGCCGTTGTCGGCGATGTCTTCGAGGACGGCGAGCATGGTGCGCACTGGCACACCTGTCCCGCCCTTACCGGTGTAACCCCACGGCCCGGATGTGTTGTAGGCCGGGCCCGCGACGTCGAGGTGCGCCCATTCGACGCCGTCAGCGACGAATTCCTTGAGGAACAGCGCTGCCGCCGACATCCCACCCCACCGGTGGTTGGTGACGTTGGCGAGGTCTGCGACTTTGGAATCGAGATCGCCGCGCAACTCGGACGGCATCGGCATGGGCCAACCGTTTTCACCGATGTCCTGAGAGATCGCGGCGACACGGTCACGGAAGTCGTCGGTGCCCATCACGCCGGGGGTGCGATTGCCCAGAGCGACCATCTGTGCGCCGGTGAGTGTCGCAGTGTCGATGAGGTAGTCGGGATCGTCTTCGCAGGCACGCACGATGGCGTCGGCGAGGACCAGGCGACCTTCGGCGTCGGTGTTGATGACCTCGACGGTCGTTCCGCCGTACTGGGTGAGGACGTCACCGGGACGCTGGGCGGTGCTGGACGGCATGTTCTCCGCCATGGGCACGGAGGCGACGATGTCAATCGGCAGTTCCAACTGCGCCGCAGCAACGATTGTGGCCACCACTGCGGCGGCGCCAGCCATATCCGACGTCATGTTCTCCATCCCGGCCGCAGGCTTGATGGAGATTCCGCCAGTGTCGAACGTGATGCCCTTGCCGACGAGAGCAACCTTCTTGGCGCCGCGTTTGCCGCAGCTGTAGGTCAGGCGAACGAGCCGCGGCGGACGCGACGAACCCTTACCGACACCGATGATGCCGCCGTAACCACCACGCTCCAAAGCCTTTTCGTCGAAAATCTGAACCTTCAGCCCAGCTGCTGATCCCAATTCTTTAGCGCGACGGGCAAACTCAGCGGGGAAAAGATGGCTCGGCGGGGTGTTGACGAGCTCACGCGCGGTGGCCACCGCTTCCGCGATCGCTACGGCCCGAGACAGCGCAGCCTTAGTGGCTTGGGTGCGGGGCGATTCGGTCAGCACATCAATGTGTTCGACGGGATGCCCGGCGCTACCGGGTTCCGGAGAAGCCGACTTGAACTCGGTGAACGAGTACGCACCCAGCGCGAAACCGATTGTCGCGGCCTCCAAATCGAGCAGAGACAGCGTGGTCGCCGCATTGGCGACACCGGTGAGCGCGCGAGCAGCCGCACCCGCAGAGCGGCGGATCTGCTCAGCATCGATTTTCTCTGAGCTACCCAACCCGACAGAAACAACGCTTTCGACGTCCAACGCCGCTGGGGCCGGAATCCGATTGATCTGTTCAGCTTTTCCAGTCGCGCCCACCGCAACCAGACCATCAAGAACCTCAGAGAGGAGATCGTCGGCAATGATGCCTTCAGCAAGCGCGATCTCGACACCGTCGTCACTCGACGCAACACCCACGACCAAAACATCGACTTTTTTACCCAGTGCGCCTGTGGGCGCGAACGACGGTAAGAGCTGACGGGCTGTGAGTGTGCTCACGATGTTCTCTCCTGTGTTCGGTTCTGACTAGTAAGGCAGGTTTCGATGCTAGTGCTCAGGTACGCCTTCGTCCCGGTTCGTGCGAACAGTGCATACAGATTCGGCTAGGTTTGGCGGCATGAGTGAGCAGCTGTTGGCAGGGCCGGTCCATGACATCCACGTTCAATTGGGTGCGACGTTCGCCCCATTCGGAGGTTGGGAGATGCCGGTTTCCTACTCGGGGACTGTCGCCGAACACACCGCTGTGCGCGAAAACGTCGGACTCTTCGATGTCAGCCACCTGGGTAAAGCTCTCGTTCAAGGGCCCGGTGCTGCCGCCTACGTCAACTCGGCGTTCACCAACGACCTCACTCGGATCGGTCCCGGAAAGGCGCAGTACACGCTGTGCTGCACCGAAACGGGGGGAGTGGTTGATGACCTCATCGCCTACTACGTCTCCGACGAAGAAGTGTTCCTCGTACCCAACGCCGCCAACACGGCCGCCGTCGTCGAAGAACTGGAGCGCCACGCGCCAGCTGGTGTGCGCGTGACAAACCAGCACCGCGATTACGGCGTACTTGCGGTCCAGGGCCCGAATTCTGCGCAGGTGCTCACGGCGCTGGGACTGCCCACTGAGATCGAGTACATGGGATTCGTCGACGCCCAGTGGAATGGTCTGCCCGTTCGGGTGTGTCGCAGCGGATACACCGGCGAGGTCGGCTACGAACTGCTTCCCCGCTGGGACGACAGCGCAGAACTGTTCCAGGCGCTCCTAGGCGTGGTGCAGGACATCGGCGGCCTACCTGCTGGACTCGGTGCCCGCGACACCCTGCGCACTGAGATGGGGTACCCCCTGCACGGTCACGAACTGACCCTCGACATTTCTCCCGTCGAAGCGCGCTGCGGATGGGCAGTGGGCTGGAACAAGCCCCAGTTCTGGGGACAGGAAGCGCTCGCGGCGCAGAAAGAGAACGGTCCAGCCCGCCGCCTGTGGGGACTCAAAGCGCTCGATCGCGGCGTGCTGCGCGGCGACCTCGCCGTACGCAAAGACTCCGTCGACGTCGGCCGCACCACATCAGGAACGTTCTCTCCCACGTTGAAGGTCGGAATCGCACTCGCCCTACTCGATACGTCTGCTGGCCTCACAGCAGGCGACATCGTCGAGGTCGACGTGCGCGGACGTGGGCTGCGCGCCGAAGTTGTCACCCCACCATTTGTGGCAGTCAACACAAAGTAGGGGCGACGCTGCTTGTTCGCTAGGATTTGCGGCATGACTGGTGCCAGCGAATTCCGACGTATCCCGCATGCTTCGCCGACCACCGACCAGGTACGGCAAGAAGTATTGGCGGCACCGGGGTTCGGTAAGCACTTCACCGACCACATGGCGTCGATTACCTACACCGACGGTGTCGGCTGGCATGACGCGCAGATCAGCCCCTACGGGCCCATTGAACTCGACCCCGCGGCGATGGTCCTGCACTACGGGCAGGCCATCTTCGAGGGCCTCAAGGTGTACCGCCAGCCAGACGGTTCGCTCGCGACATTCCGGGTTGAAGCCAACGCGCAGAGACTCAACGACTCAGCACGTCGCCTAGCGATGCCGCCGCTACCCACCGAACTGTTCGTCCGTTCGATCACCGAACTCCTCGACGTCGACCACGAGTGGGTACCGGAAACCGGCGGCGAGGACGCTCTCTACCTCCGCCCGTTCATGTTCTCCACCGAGGCCGGCTTGGGTGTGCGTCCAGCTGCCGAATACAAGTACCTGCTGATCGCTTCACCAGCGGGCGCCTACTTCCCGCGCGGCGTGAAACCGGTCAGCGTCTGGCTCTCAACGGAATACGTGCGTGCCGCTCCAGGTGGAACCGGTGCCGCAAAGTTCGCGGGCAACTACGCCGCGTCGCTGCTCGCTCAAGCGCAAGCCGCCGACGAGGGCTGTGACCAGGTTGTCTGGCTCGACGCCCACGAGCGCACCTACGTCGAAGAAATGGGCGGCATGAACCTGTTCTTCGTCTTCGGTAGTGGCCCCGACGCCAAGCTCGTCACACCAGAGCTGTCCGGATCGCTGCTGCCGGGCATCACCCGCAACTCTCTGCTGACCCTGGCTACCGACGCCGGCTTTGCCGTCGAAGAACGCAAAATCAGCACTACGGAATGGCGGGAGAAGGCGCAGTCCGGCGAAATCACTGAGGTTTTCGCCTGTGGCACCGCCGCTGTGATTACCCCGGTCGGTCGGGTGCGCTCGACTGAAGGCGAGTTTGTCGTCGGTGACGGCGAACCAGGCGAGGTGACGATGGCGCTGCGCGACACCCTCACCGGAATTCAGCGCGGAACGTTCGCAGACACCCACAACTGGATGACCACCCTGCGCGGATGATGTGCCACTGGGGCGTCGCTACTGCGGCGCCCCGGTGCTCGGCTCTGCCTCGCCGGCATCTTCTGCGTGCGCCGTTGCTGTGTCGTCGGGCGCCGTTGCTGTGTCGTCGGACGCCGACTCACTCACACCCGCGTCAACGAAGGTCGCCATCTGGGCCAGGGTCGCGACAGCCCCCTGCACGATGGGTATAGCAACGAGTGCTCCCGTGCCTTCACCCAGCCGGGCATCGAGGTCGAGGATTGGCTCCAGCTGGAGCTGATTCAACGCCGCTGAATGCGCGGGTTCGGGGGAGCGGTGACCCGCAACCCACCAGTCGCGGGCGCCAGGTGCGTACTCTTCAGCGACCATCGCGGCAGCGGCCACAACCACGCCGTCAAGGATGACGGGGGTGCGCCGCAGCGCAGCCTGCGCTAGGAAACCGGTCATCGCCGCAATATCGGCGCCGCCGACCGTGCGCAGCAATGCGTCAGTGTTACGAACTAGAGGACGCGCCCGCCACATAGCGTCACGTATCGCCGCAGTTTTGCGGATCCACCCCGCGTCGTCGATACCAGATCCACGTCCCACCGCAACTACCGGTTCGATTCCGGCGAGGCTCGCGATCAAGACGGTTGCCGGGGTGGTGTTGCCGATCCCCATATCGCCGACGATGAGAACGTCAGCGCCAGAATCAATTTCGTCGTCTGCGATAGCGCGCCCTGCGGCAACTGCCTGCCGGGTCTCGTCGTCGGTGAGCGCGTCTTCGCGATCAATCGAGCCGGACGAGCGGCGAACTTTGAATGCGGACACGGCTTCGGAGGTGTCGGTGGCGACTGCCATATCCACGACACGA
>JAAYXN010000406.1 GCA_012515885.1 Rhodococcus sp. (in: high G+C Gram-positive bacteria) | reverse complement strand
GGTGATGCCCCGGAAATCACCAGAGACATGGTGAGCGGTCTGCGCTCAATGATGCGCCTGGTAATCACCAGTGGCACCGCTGACCGCATCGCTGACCAGGGGGATGTGTACGGAAAGACCGGTGAAGCCGAGGCTGACGGCGGTTCCCACGCGTGGTTTGTCGGATACCGCGGCGATCTCGCGTTCGCCACTCTCGTCGTCCAGGGCGGAAGCTCCGACAACGCCGTCGCCGTCACGAGAGATATGTTCGCGGCCCTACCGGACGGCTACTGAACTCCGATCACCTAGGCTGGTGACATGGCTGTACGTGCTGCTCTCACTCCCGGAACTCTCTCGCCGGTGCGTTCGGTGCCCTCTCATATCGAGGCGCCCGAGTACGTCTGGAAGTCCACCGTGAAGGAGGGGAGCGAGCCGTGGGTGCAGACGCCCGAGACCATCGAGGCCATGCGTGTCGCGAGCCGGATTGCCGCACAGGCATTGGCGGAGGCCGGTAAGGCTGTCGCGCCCGGCGTCACCACGGACGAACTGGACCGCATCGCGCACGAGTACATGCTCGACCACGGTGCCTACCCATCTACCCTGGGTTACAAGGGATTCCAGAAATCATGCTGCACCTCCGTCAATGAGGTGATTTGCCACGGCATCCCCGATTCGACGGTCATCGAAGACGGCGACATCGTCAACATCGACGTCACTGCCTACATCGGCGGTGTCCACGGTGATACCAACGCCACGTTCCTTGCTGGTGATGTGGCAGAAGATGTGGCGCTGCTGGTTGAACGCACCCGTGAAGCCACGATGCGGGCCATCAAGGCAGTGCGCCCGGGCCGCGAACTCAACGTTATCGGCCGCGTCATCGAGTCGTATGCGAATCGTTTCGGGTACGGCGTTGTCCGCGATTTCACCGGCCACGGCATCGGCACGACTTTCCACAACGGCCTGGTCATCCTGCACTACGACGAGCCGAACGTTGACACCATCATCGAGCCGGGCATGGTGTTCACCATCGAACCGATGATCAACCTGGGCACCGCCGACTACGACATCTGGGACGACGGCTGGACCGTCGTCACCAAGGACCGCAAGTGGACTGCTCAGTTCGAGCACACCATCGTGGTCACCGACAGCGGCGCGGAGATCCTCACCCTGCCCTAGCCCCACGAGCCCTAGCGCCACAACAAGAGGGCCGTCACGATCATGATCGTGACGGCCCTCTTGCTGTCGCTTGCTTACCCCAACGCGGCGGTTACGCCGTGGATCGGCGCAGAGCTGCCCACGCTGCGACGAGAGTGACGACGCCGATGACCAGTGGCAATCCGACCATCGGGACCACACGGGGGCTGTCAACAAACCAGCTGCCAATGCTCGGCCACCACTGCTGCCACGTCACCAGAATCGACCCTGCACCGAAGAAGACGAGAACGGCCGCGAGCACCGAGTAGAGGCCGGTGACGCGCCAGCGCTGCTGGATAGCGCCCAGGAACAGTCCCAGTCCGGCCACCATCACCATGATCGCCAGGTATGTCGCAAGCTGGAGTAGACGACTATCAGTGAAGTATCCGGGAATCCCGAACATCACCATCTTCACACCCCAGCCGCCGGTGGCGTCTTCGATGAGTTCCATCAGCCACAAGAAGATTCCGAAGACGAGTACCTGAACGGCAGAGACAAGTAGCGTGCCCGCGAAGTAATCCTTACGGGTAACACTGAGGCCAAGAGCAAACGGGAACGTTTGAGTGATCGCGCTGATATAGAAGGCGAGCATGACCCCGAGCAGCGCACTAACGCTTCCCGTGAAGTTTGCTTCATCAGCCTGCACGAGCGCGAAGATCGCCCACGGAATGATGAAGGCAATAACGAGGATTCCCAGCGGCCATGCCAGTAGGAGCGGCCACGCCACGGTATGAATCCGGGAGACGGATAGGGCTCGGGACATCATGATGCGTCCTTTCCGCTCATGCTTGTCGTTTCGACGATCAGTTGTTGTAGCGAGACCGGTTCGACCATGAGGCCGAGGGTTTTCGCATGTCCCGCGTCGTCGGCATGGCTGTCAGTGCGAACAAGTACACGGGTGTGGTTGCCGATAGATTCGCGGCGCAGCACCTCGCGCATACCGACGAAAGTGTCGACGTCCGCGGAACTGCCCGAAACCGTAATCGCGGATGCACGTAGCTCGTCCGCGTCGGCGTCGGCGATGATCCGGCCGCGGTCAATGACGATGACGTGCTCAAGCAAATCGGAGACTTCATCGATGAGGTGAGTGGACAGCACGATCGTGCGCGGATGCTCGGCGTAGTCGGTGAGAAGCCGGTCGTAAAACAGTTGGCGCGCAGACGCATCGAGGCCCAGATACGGTTCGTCGAAGAACGTCAGTGGCGCGCGCGAAGCGAGTCCTAACGTGACGCCGAGGGCCGACGTCATGCCACGTGAGAGCTTCTTCACCTTGCGATCGAGCGGCAGATCGAAGTCGCGTAGCAGTTGCTGAGCGAACTCCTCATCCCAGTCGCGAAGCAAATGGCGCGCAGCCGAAATTACATGGTGGACTTTGTAATCAGCGGGATACGACTGGCTTTCCTTAATGAAAGAGACCGATTCCAAGATCGTCGTGTTCTCATGCGGGGCCTCGCCTAAAATCCGCACCTCACCGGAGGATTGGAAAACCTGGCCCGTCATGATCTGCATGAGAGTGGTCTTTCCGGCGCCGTTGCGTCCCAAAAGCCCGTAAATCTTGTTCTCTTGCAGGTCGATCGTCACATCATGAAGGGCGGTCACTGAACCAAACTGCATGGTTAGCCCGCGGGTTGAAGCGATAGTTGCGGCGCTCACTTGTACGCCCCCTTTCTCTTCTGTGGTGTGTACGAGTTACTACTCGCGGCCATCGAGCATTGACTTCAGTTCGTCGATGCCCAGGCCAAGTTTGTTTGCTTCGGCGATGAGCGGGTCAATGTATTGGCGCGCGAAGCGTTCTCGCCGTCGAAACCTCAGTGCGTCAGGTGCACCCGGTGTGACGAACATTCCAATTCCTCGCTTTTTGTAGAGAATCCCGTCGGCCACAAGCTGATTGAGGCCTTTGGCCGCGGTTGCCGGGTTGATTCGATGGAACGCCGCGAGTTCGTTGGTCGATGGTGCCTGGGCATCTTCGGGGAGCGAGCCATCGATGATCGAGTTTTCGACCATCTCCGCGATCTGCAGGAATAGCGGCTTGCCGTCTTCAAGCACGAGGGCTGCCTCCCTGCTTCGCTGGTTCATTACTCATGTAACTAACCATAGAGCCTTGTGGTACTTGCCGCAAGCGGAGGGCGGTCGCGTATTTTCGAAGTATGGAGATCACTCGCATTGAGCTTGGAGATGAGACCTACGACGTTCCACTGGACGGTCCCTCAAGCCCTCATGCCGTGTTGCTGCTGCCAGATGAGGGGGAAGACGCGGGGGTTTTCGACGCCGTCTGCGAACGGCTGCACAGCTCCGATTTGCGCACCGTTGTCCCAGAAACGGTGGCCGGGCTCACTGCAGACTCGGTGATTGAGCTGCTTGACCAGCTGAAACTGTCGTGGGTTAATCTCGCGGGACACGGCATCGGCGGTGATCTGGCCTGGCTGCTCGCAGCCCACAAGTTTGGCCGTTTCGGCAGTCTTGTGGTGGCGGGCAGTCCGCATCCCGCAGTCAGCAGGGGAGGGGCGGAGCCAATCGAACCTGGTTGCCCCGCAGTGGAAGTGCCGACGACGACCATCTTCGGCAACGCTGCCGACGACGACGGTGGCTCAGCGCGCCGCGTCTACTCCGACTACCGCACAGTGCATTTGGATTCCGTCGTGAACATTCCGCGCGACGCAGCTGCCGAATTTGCTACAGAAATAACCCTGCGTACGAGCCTGTGGTGACTCGTACGCAGGGTTAGCTGGACTCTAGGAACTTGCTGACGTGCCTTGCTGCGCGTGCAGCCAGTCAAGCCACAGATCGAGTTCCTCAAACGCCGCCGCGCGGGGCGCTGGCGCGGACAAGAACACGTCGTGTCGGGCGCCATCGATAGGGACAATGGTGGTCCGATTGCCCAAACACCCTGCCCAACGGGCGATTTGGTCCACATCGAGAACGGCGTCCGCGCCGTCGACGCGCGAGCTGTACTTGCTGGAGAAGTACGTTTTCTGTGACCGCAGAATCAGCGACGGTGCTCCGATATCGAGTCCGCGATGCAGTTTTGCGTGGCCGTGGCGAATCGCCCGCAGCCACCCGAAAGTGACGGGGAAGCCGGTCAGCGGCTTCCAATTGAGGTCGTAGTTCCATTCGCCGTTGCTCTCGGCGTGCAGGCTTTCGCCGTACGCGACAGAAACGCCCAGCGGCACCGTCGACATCGGACGAACCCGACCAGCCGCTTCGATCGCTGCCGTGCCCACGTTGCGTACATACGACGGGCCCTGCAAATCGAACCACGGGCTGTTGAGGACAACGCCCGACAAACCCGGAACCGGGCGGCCAGTGCGGCGGCGCCGATCAAGCCACAGCGGAACAATCAGCCCGCCCGTTGAATGGGCCGTCACAAGCAGCTCGCCAGCAGTCTCATCGCGGATGATCTCGACAGCACTATCGAGATCGGTGTCGTAGAGCGCCAACTCCGACACGTAGTGCGGCGTCTGCCCCTCGCGTCGTGAGCGGCCGCATTTACGCAGATCAAGAGCGTAAAAGGCGTAGCCCTGCGCAGCGAAATGCTCCGCCACATGCCGATGGAAAAAGTAGTCGGTAAAACCGTGAACATAGAGCACCGCACGGCCAGCGCTGGCCGCTGCGGACTTAGGTTGGTAACGCACCAGCGTCGCGACGACGTCGCCCTCGCCATCTGGGTCGCTGCCAAGCGGAATGGTCAGTTGCTCGTATCCGTCGCCGAGGACGTCAGGCTCCCACTTACTCACCCCCACAGGGTAGACGCAGACGCCCCTTCAGCGCTGCCTCCTCACAGGGGCAGGACGTGGCATCGCGCACGCCCAGCACCGGGGCGACACAACAACAAGTGAACTCACGGGTAACCTGTCTGTCGAACGGGGCAGGCGACTGCGCATGGCCAATGGACAGGAAGAAAGATTCTCCAGTGTCTAACAAGAACGCGGTAGAGACGAAAACCGACGTAGTACTCGTCGGAGCAGGCATTATGAGCGCCACACTCGGTGCGATCCTGCGTCAGGTCCAACCTGACTGGTCTGTCACCGTCCTCGAACGCCTTGACGCCGTCGCAGCCGAAAGCAGCGACCCGTGGAACAACGCCGGTACCGGTCACTCGGCACTGTGCGAACTCAATTACACGCCGGCCAACAAGGACGGCAGCGTTGACATCACGAAAGCCATCAACGTCAACGAGCAGTTCCAGGTGTCCCGCCAGTTCTGGGCGCACGGCGTCGAGACCGGCATCCTGGCCAACCCCAAAGAATTTGTTAACCCCATCCCGCACGTGAGCTTCGTGCACGGTGAGGCCAACGCGAAGTACCTGCGCGCGCGTTACGACGCACTCGCTGGGCACACCCTGTTCTCCGGTATGG
>JAAYXN010000405.1 GCA_012515885.1 Rhodococcus sp. (in: high G+C Gram-positive bacteria) | reverse complement strand
CCGCCGGCCACGGCATCCTGCGCTACACCGGCCTGATCACCATCACCGCCACCACGATCGAAGACCTCGACGCCCACGTCGCCGCCCTCGAACAAGCCGCCATCCAAGCCAACTGCGAAACCCGACTCCTCGCCGGACAACAAGCCAAAGCCTTCACCGCCGCAGCCCTCCCACTCTGCCGGCAAGTCTGAGCGCGATCTTAGGTGGGCCAGGTCCATTGCTGTTTGAACATGTCATAGAACTGTTGAAGGTAGTTCTGTGACCGGATGACGATCCCTTGCTTCAATAGGGGCACGACGCAGTAGTCCCATACGGCTTTGTGCGCGTATGGGTCGGGGCAAAAGAGGATGGCCAGGATTCGCAGCCGCAAGATGATCGGGTCCAGCGCCCCGTGGGTCGCTTCGGTTGCTCCGGTAATCAGGGCCGTAACCAGGTCCTTGACGGCCTTTTCCAGGATCGCGTCATGCAGCCCTGCCGCAACATCGTTGTCTGCTCTGGAGACCGTCTTTCGTGTCTTCTTCTGCTGACACGGTGCGTTCCCTTTTGACCCCACACGCTGGGCGTGAACCGCTTCCCACGTTCGTGCCCCCAGCAGGTCGACGGTGAACTGTGAGACACGGCTGGGGAACTTGTCGATCTCATCAAGCGCCTCAGTGAGCGCTTGCACCAGGGCAGCGAGCACGTCGCACCAGAAATGATCCGCAAGTCGCGGGTGGGTACCCGGATGCTGCTTAAGAACCTGTTCGCAGGTATCGCCCACCTGCCGCGCCATCCATTCAATCTTCTCGCGCTCGCTCGGGTTGGCAACCAGCCAGTCGACGATATCGACGGAGCGACTGGAGTCAAAGAACGCGGTTGCATCGCCGCGTCGCGGCGTCTTGCGGGATGACCGGTGCGTCTTCTCCTGCTTCTTCACCTTCGTACTCGCACGGTTGCGCTGAGTGGTGGCTGTTCCAACCTGCTTGTTTTGCGCAGGGGTCCGTTGTGGGGCTGGAACTGTCAAGGCGGCAGCCCAGGCAAGCCGGGCAAGAGCTCCGTGGTTCCCACCACCGCAACCACACTCGCAGCCAGGACTCACTGCGTGCTGGCATGAACTTCCCGTGCACGTCAACATCTCGAGGTCCTCTCGAAGAACATCGTTGTCCAACTCCAGTGTAAAGCACCGAGGACTCACTGATCCTCAGCCAAGTCTCGCGGTGCTTCGCGCACCTTCCTCGTAGGCGTACCGCCGTTACGTAGAGAGGACTGTTGGGATGGCGACGTTTGTTGATCCGATTGCTGATGCTGCTGAGGCCTATGAGGGATTGCGCGGGTTGGCGCACGCGGCTCGCGCCTTCGAGGATCCGGCTGACACGTACCGGGTGTTGGGTGAGGTGTCGGGGTCGGTGCGGCTGTTGCGGCAGGTGCTGGACCAGCTGTCTTGTGCTCATGCTGATCACCGCGACATCGCATTCACCGATGATCGTGCACCCGAGGAAGCGGTGGCGTTGGCGGCGGCGGATGAGTTGCATCAGGCCGCCGACGGGCTGGACGAGGTCGCTGATCGGGTGATGCGGGCGCACGAAGCGTCCGGTCGGATCGCCTGGCACACCCACACCAGCCCTGAGCCCGAGCGTTCGCGGCGGTGGGTGAATGTAATGTGGTGTTCCTCCAAGGAACCGAGGCAGATGAAGTGCTGGAGCTGATTGATGTGGAGGGGGTGCAGGCGGGGATTGACCATCTCGCGCAGTGGGACTTCGGCGACGAAACCACCGCGGCGGCGTTCGTGAACGGTGAGGTGTACGACGAGCTGCCGGGCGGGCAGTGGGATCGCAGCTTCGAAGCGGACGGGTATGTGCTGACCTACAACCCCCAGATGGGGTATGTCGGGCTGGTCCGCGAACACCCCGACACCGTCCCTGACCCCAGTTACGACGAGGACGTGGTGGCGGCACGGGACGCCTTCAGTGGGGTCACGGCCGAGTTTCCGCGTCGAGCAGCTGACGGTACGGACTGGTTCGCACCCAAGGTGGGTGGCGGCGCAGCGTCGTCTTCGGTGGGGCGGTCGCTGTGAGTGGCGAGAAGGAACGGCTGCACGCTGCGGTGTTGGTGTCCCCGGCTGCTGAGCGGCGGAAAGCTCGTAAGGCTCGTCGTCAGGCTGCGGCCCGGCTGCAGGCTGAGCGGGCCAGGGTCGAGCGTGAGGCGGCGAAGGCGAAAGCGCTGGCGGAACGGGAGGAGTCGACGACGTTTCTGCCGTCGGCGGGCGAGGCTGGGCCGGCGGCGGCGCGGTCTCCGGGCCGGTTGCGGGTGCCGCGGCATCAGGACACCTCGGCCACGTTGGCTGGGGTGTATCCGTTCATGGCCGAAGGTGGCCTGGGGTCGGATGGGGTGTTCGTCGGTCAGGACCTGTATTCGGGTGGCAGTTTCGTCTACGACCCGTGGGTTCTCTACGCCCGCGGGGT
>JAAYXN010000404.1 GCA_012515885.1 Rhodococcus sp. (in: high G+C Gram-positive bacteria) | reverse complement strand
TCGTTGGTTTGTCTAGTTGCTTTCGTGATGGTGTTCCCGCCGTTGCAGAACTACTTGGGTCAGCGCGCGAGGATTACGAGGCTTGAGGAACAAGTTGCGCAAGCGCAGTCTCGGGTTGACGATCTGCAGGCTGAATTGGAGCGATGGCAGGACCCAGATTGGATCGCCCGTCAAGCGCGGAGTCGGCTGGCTTACGTTTTCCCCGGTGAAACGGCGTACCGCGTCATTGACCCGGAGTACATCACTGATGCGCTTGCGGGCGCCGAAGTCGATCCTGCGACCGCGCCAACCGTTTTGCTCGGAATCACAGAGGTCCCCTGGTATACGGCGATCTGGGATTCAGTCCAAGTCGCGGACCAAGTTCCGCTCCCAGTAGAACCAATCGTCGCTAATCCCGCGGAACTGAGTAACCCCGAAGATAGTCCTGCCGACCCAGCCGCACCCGCTGATCCCGCTGAGCAAGTTGACCCCGCGGCTCCCGAAGATTCCGCAGACCCCGCGGATCAAGTCGATCCCGCTGCGCCTGCCGATCCTGAGACACCATGATTGAAGAACCGACCGCAGAGGACGTGGCGGTTTTCACCCAGCAGTTGGGCCGTCGGCCACGCGGCCTCGTCGGAGTTGGCGCCCGTTGCGTGTGTGGTCGTCCGCTTGTCGCTGTGACTGCACCACGCCTCGAAGACGGCAGTCCGTTTCCAACGACCTATTACCTGACGAGCCCGGGCGCGGTCGCAGCGATCAGTGCCCTCGAATCAGCCGGGCGAATGCGCGAGTTCGCAGAGGCCTTAGCGGATCCTGAGATCGCTGCTGCTTACCGAGTCGCGCACGACCAGTACATCGCCGACCGAGCCAAGCTCGGCGACGTTCCCGAACTTGCGGGCATCTCCGCCGGTGGTATGCCGGGCCGAGTCAAATGCTTACACGCGCTCGTCGGCCATTCTCTCGTCGCAGGCCCTGGCGTCAATCCCATCGGCGACCTCGCGCTCGCCGAAATCGCCGACGTATGGCGCCCCGACCGCTGCACATGCTGAGTTGCGGGAGGCACTCACCTGCGCCGGACAGGAGCTGCGCACGGAGCATGGCAACCCGACCGCTGCACTTGGACCGTTGCACATGCTGAGTTACGAGCGGGCACTTACCCATGGAAGAACGGAGCATGGCACCCCGGCTCCTGCACTTGGGCCGCTGCACATGCTTAGCGGCGAGGCGCCCCCGCGAACTGGCAGGCTGAGCTTATGCGAGTAGCGGGTGTTGATTGCGGCACCAATTCGATGCGACTCCTCATCGCTGATGTCACCGACGGGCAAGTCGTTGATGTCATGCGACGAATGGAAGTTGTTCGGTTGGGTGAGGGAGTTGACCGCACCGGCCGGTTGGACCCGGCCGCGCTTGGACGAGCCTTTGCGATGGCCGAGGAGTATGCCAGGCAGTGTCGCGAACTGGGTGTTGTCGCACTTCGGGTCGTGGCGACTTCGGCCACGCGCGACGCCGCTAACCGGGATGAGTTCGTCACGGGGATGCGCGAAATCATGGGCGTCGAGCCTGAAGTGGTTTCCGGAATCGAAGAAGCCGAACTCGCGCTGCTCGGCACAGTCGGTTCGCTCGTTGACCTGCCCGCTCCGTACCTCATCGTCGACATCGGCGGGGGCTCCACCGAGTTCGTTCTTGGCACGGCAGCATCGGTTCTCAGCATGACGCCGCGCACCCCCGAAGAAGCACCAGCCAACCCAGCGACACCATCCGGCTCAGCGATCTCAGTCAACCCGTCAACGGCTAGCGGAGAAGCATCTGCCCTTGACGCAGCAGAACGCACCTACATGTGTTCGACCAATGTTGGCTGTGTCCGGATTCACGAACGACATTTGCATTCGGATCCGCCGACGGCTGCCGAGATCGCAGCCGCGAGGAACGATATCGACGCTGCGTTCGAAAACGTCACGACGCAGGTTCCCCTCGGTTCTGCTGCAACCCTGGTTGGAACTGCCGGAACGGTGACCTCAATCACGGCTCACGCGCTCGGGCTCTCTCGGTATGACCCGCAACGCATCCACGGCTCCGTGCTGCCAACTGACACAGTCCTCGCAGCGTGCGCGGAGTTACTCACGATGCCACGAGCAGAACGCGCGAAACTCGGCCACCTGCACGAGGGCCGCATCGATGTCATTGGCGCGGGCGGTCTCGTGTGGTCTCACGTAATCGCGCTGATACGCGCAGAGTTCGAACGACACGGCCGCCAACTTCACAGCGTCGTAACATCCGAGCACGACGGCCTCGACGGCATCACGATCTCCGCCTACCAGCGAGCCGCGAAGCTCTGAGGCGCTGCGCTGGACCTAAAGCACTAGATATGGTGCATGTCCTGGAAAGAGAAGAAGCAGCGAGCGCGAGAGAATAGCGGGAAGTGAGTACCTAGAAGCAACTAGATCGAAAGACATCTATCGAGAACCATCTACTGGTATAGAGAAACACCCACTAGCCCCCGTAGCCCAACTGGCAGAGGCAACCGGCTTAAAACCGGTCAAGTGCGAGTTCGAATCTCGTCGGGGGTACCACGAAGAAACGCGCAACACGAAGAAGCACGCACGCGCTGGTAACCGACGTTTACGGTCACGCCGTCGACCTGCCGCAACGCGAGCCTGAGCACGCACGCGCTGGCAACGCGAGTATGCGAATCTACGTACCTCCGTGCTCGGCTGAGCCCACACAGTGTGCTCCGACCGAGATATCGCGCGTACTCGGGCAGACCCGTCGCACCCTGCGAGTTCCGACCAGCGCACGTTGCGTTTCGGTCGGCGCACCTGAGTACTCCGACGGGCGCGTGTTTTGCGCTCCGTCGGCCAGCAACCCATGTCTACGTATCTATGTTCGCGCTGGCACGGCTAGGCGCACCTATGTGCGCTAAGTGCACTCATATGCGAGTCGCATACCCATTTGCGTCTGTGCGTCGATGCGCATGGCCGTCCGGGCGTCCCGGATTTACCGAAACTGAGGTACGCATACGCGTTTGCACCTATGCCTCTGCGCGAGCTTATGTGCGGCGGGTGTAGGTGACGGTCTTCTTCCCGGCGACGGTGGTGATCTTCGTTATGTACTTCGGATCGTGCATCCGCCTGTGATGGAAACCGCACAGCGGGACGGCTAGCTCTAGGTCCGTTCGTCCTGACGAATGCCACGGATTCTCGTGATGCAATTCCGTCCACGCGTACGGGCGGTCGCAGCCTTCCGCAGCGCACTCGTCGTACCTGGTCGCCAATGCGGTCCGCTGTGCCTCGGTGAAGTAACGGGAGGAACGTCCCAGATCAAGAATCTGAGACTGCCCGTCAAGGACTATTGGCAGGATTCCTGCCCCGCAGGCGATCCGTCGGGCTTCCGCTGCGGATACATCGTGACCAGTGTCCAACTTCGCTGCCCCGATTTGGTCCCGCAGATTATCGTGCTCGACAGTCACTACAACCGTGGCCGCGACCTTGCCGGACAGTCGATCCGTCGGCA
Organism: Rhodococcus sp. (in: high G+C Gram-positive bacteria); assembly: GCA_012515885.1. Lineage (GTDB taxonomy): Bacteria > Actinomycetota > Actinomycetes > Mycobacteriales > Mycobacteriaceae > Rhodococcus_F. The sequence continues at coordinate 6 of JAAYXN010000404.1, read as the reverse complement.
GGTGTT
>JAAYXN010000403.1 GCA_012515885.1 Rhodococcus sp. (in: high G+C Gram-positive bacteria) | reverse complement strand
GCTGGGCCAGTCGTGCAACCGGCAAGGACCAGTCCGGCGGCGAGGATGCCCGGGACAATAAATAAGGCTCGGAGTTTCATGAGTTATTCCAATACGTCGAAGAATTTGGGATCGGCAAAGCGAGGCCGTGCGCACGTGGCGCGGCCCCGGTAGACCGATCAAGTTCGACTGATGGAGAGTTCTTGCGGCGACGGCGTCATCGGACGAGGCGCACCGCGGACATGCACTGCGATCTTCAATGCGCGCGCACCGAACCAGTGATCGGTGGCCAATCGCCGGGCAAGAACGAAGAGGAAGAACACACCTGCGGTCAGGAACACGAGCATGCAGATAACCTGGACCATGTCATGTTCGCCGCAGCTCGCTCCGCAGGCGACACCGGAATCCGCAAGTCCATCTGCGTGCGCGGCCGTTGGGTGCTCGCCATGCCCGGAGGTGACCGCCGTCGGGGCGCTTCCAGGCGCGGCTTCAGCGTGCATTACCGACGCCGTTGCAGGTGCGGCCTCGTGGCTCCCACCATGCCCGAAGGCGTGCATGAGTACGGCGCACAGGAGGAGAGCACCGAGTGCGAATAGCGCAACGAGGAACCGGGGTGGGTGCGGGCGGACCGGACGCGAAGGGGCGGTATTCGTTATCGACATACCTCCACCTCCCGGGCCGGTAAGACTCAAATTGCCTCACCCATTCTATTCAATATCATTCCGCATGATACCTCCCCGGGGTATTCAACGGGAGCGTGGCTTCTGCGTGGCATGTGCCAAAGGACGGAGCGAGCAGCTGTCCGAGGTCGGCACCCACGGCGCTGACCCTGCGCACTGAACCAAGGTATGCCGTAGAGATTCCTGTCGCCTGGACTTGATCGATCACGCCGGTCGTAGGCATAGACCAGACCTTCGTCTGTAGCCCCACGCGTCTGGCAGATCATGGATGAGCGGTCCACAAAGAACTCGATGATTTACGATTTCCTCGATCTGCCAGAGGCGTGGCAGCGGAAAGGTCATGTGTGTATATATCGGCGCTTGACTGGCACCTTGGGAGACGATGTGCACCTATTTTTATGTATGCACACTGGCGGGAGGAGACTGTCATGCCCAGGTCGAACTCTTGCGCGTTCGAAGTAGTTTTGAGCTGGAGGAGCAGGCATGCGGGTGTGACGCCCAACCTCAACCCCAACCGCCATCCCAAAATCCGCATGAAGCGCTACTTCACGGGTTCAACGGTCCCGCCGAATCGGCGGGACCTGAAATTCCGCGGATCAGGTGACGGTGCCGCAAAATTTGCGGGGCCGTCACGCTACCTCTAGTCCGTTTCTGTCACGTCGCGAGTGGTTGACCCGAGGTCGGCGGACATGCTGCAACGGTACGCCGAGCATCCGCGAATGTCTACGCTTTCTTCCCGAAAGCGCGGTCGAGCATCTCGGCGGTCGCCGGGTTCACCATCTCGTTGCGGCGGATGTAGTGCTGCACCGTGATCGCCGGGTCCGTGTGCCCGAGCAGTTCGGCGGCGAGGTCGACGCCAGCCTCGTTGCTGATAGCGGTGGCAACCGTGCGACGAAACATGTGCGGCGTGACGCCCTCGATGCCCGCGAGGTCGAGCACGTGCCGAAGCTGTCTGCGCACGTTGTTCGTCGTCAGCGGGCCACCGTCACGATTGCAGAACAACAGTGCATCAAGCGAGGCATCACCTCGGCGGGCGAGCCTGAGCCGCACCGCCTCGGCAGCGAATGCGGGGAGTGCG
>JAAYXN010000402.1 GCA_012515885.1 Rhodococcus sp. (in: high G+C Gram-positive bacteria) | reverse complement strand
TCAGCCAAGGAGGGGCATGTTTCGACCACGCGAACGAAGCGGATCTCTGCAGCAGCATGGGTAAGGCAATCGCCAGTGTCGTCACCAAAGGCGGCAACACTGCGGAGCTCTTGGGCTCCGAAGACACTGCGAAGCCCGCTACCGGCGACATCGTCGTGCTCGCATTGCCCTATTCGGCGCTGGCCGAGGTGCTGGACCAGCGGGGTGACCAGCTCGACGGCAAGGTCGTCGTCGACATCACCAATCCGCTGAGTTTCGAAACCTTCGACTCTCTCGTGGTTCCGGCAGACAGCTCGGCTGCGGCGGAAGACGGGCGGCTTCGGCGTCGTCAACTGATAGGGCGATACGCCAGAACCGCCGCACCGCTCGATTCGTCAGGAGTCAGTTCAGGGTGAACGTCGCCCTGCCCGAAATGTGCGGAATCATCGGCTCGTTCGGGTAGTAGTCGGCCGAACCCGTGTCGATCCACGCTTCCACACGTCCTGCTCCCGGACCGTATCCAAGGCCCGTGATCACGCCGTCCTGCGCACCACCTATGTGGCCGTTGGCGTCCACCGGATTGCTCTGTCCGCCCGTGAGACCGGTATCCAGGTTTCGCCAACGGACGTAAAGCTGGAAAGGACCACAGCCCAAGCCGATCCGCGTGATCGATGCTTCGATGCTGAATTGGCCGGGACGCTCTTGAGGAAGCTTGGTTGCGTCGATCACCGCACCACACAACCCTCCTGGGACGACGGTGAACGTGGGCGAAAACCGAGTCGAGGTGTCGTCCGCACTGGCAGGTGCAACGAGCCCGAGCGTCACCGCAACTACACCGGCGATCACTGCGAGCAGACGGGTGAGGCCACGTGAGTTGTGGTGGGCGTGTTGACGAGTGGTCGGATGCATGTTCTGGTCATCGCTACTCGGCACCCCGCCATTACACGACCGTCAGTGTGGCGACGGATGCCGCGGTTCATAGATCCCGAGTTCGCTACCGTCTGGCAGGCGGATAGCGGCCAGCAGGCCCCATCCTTCGTCTCGCACCTCGTGGGCGATCTCGACGCCCTTGCTGCGCAGCTCAGCGAGTGTCTGCTCGATGTTGTCGCACATCAGATACAGCCCGTGCTGCCCGGCACTTTCGGCGGGATGCACTGCTAGTTCGGCGGGCGGCATGGCATAGATCGGCCAACCCCCGCCGGCATCGATCCAATCCAGCTCCAGCGTTTCCTGAAAGAAAGCGCGAACCTTCTCCGCTTCGGGACTGAACACGATGGCATGCAGGCCTGTGAGCATGCACTGCAGCCTACCGCCGTCGCTCTCCTACGGTGCCGAGTCGAGGTACTGGAATGGGTGCGCTCACACCGCGACAGCGGCCCCGCAAATGCCGCATGCCTCGAGCTGCCGACGCTTCCATCGCACAACGGGGATGAAGAAGACTGTGAGCTGTTTGAACTCACGCATCCGTGACCACTGCGTCGTGTTGTTGCAACGCGGGCAGGTTCGCATTTGTCCGGGGCCGAGAGGTTTCCGCTTGATGCCGTAGCCGAAGAGGAAGAACACCACACCAGCTTAGAGCCGAACACTCAGCGCAGGCATGCTGTGGCAGCAATTCCCATCTGGGAACTCCACCACCTATGAGTCAGTGGCCGACAGTCTCGATGAACAGATGAGAACCTCGGTCGTCGCTGGTCAGCAGAACGGTTACGGAGCCCAACCCTCCGGAGGGCGGGTGTCGGATCATCAGTATCTCGGGTGCGCAAGTGAATCCTAGTGACGTCCAACTGCCAGGCGGCACAGCGTCACACGTGGTCGACTGCATTGGTGGGAATGACGGATTCGCAGCGGAGACTGCGCGGCCATCGCCGTATTCGGGAGGTGCGTCGAAGCGGGCAGACCGCGCCGGTTCACCGACGAACTCGGAATATGTGTATGCCTGACCGAACTCGAAACCGGGCGGCACCTTGAACCCCATACTCGGCAAGACCCGCGCGAGACCCTCCTCGTCGAGCGCCTTGCGCTCCCCTGGATCGAACGAACTACAAGAAGTCACAGTCATCGCGAGGACCAGCAGCGCGCCCCATGTCCTCAACTGACTCATACGCGAAGCCTCGGGATGAACGCGGCGAGTTTGCCGCAATCGGCCGGAACGTTCACCTCCATCGGTTCCTCCTTTCCGGTGTTGGCGTATCACATCCGATCAGGCGATCCGCACACCCTTCGGCAGCTTCCCTGCAGGAACCCGTAGCCGGCGTGCGGCGATGACCAAACCGATGCCACCGAATATGAGGTTGACCAGTAGACCCACATACCAGCTGTCGCCGATCCGTGCGGTCTCGTGCGCGTCCTTGGCCTCGTAGAACTCACTCCGATGGCTTGTGCCATCCGAGCTATAGAAGTTACGACCATCACTACAGGTCGGCGCGTCGACGTACGGGCCCACACGCGCCGCAGATAGTGACGCTGCGATCGGGGCCATCGCGGTGTCCCAGGTGTCGACACCTTCGGTGTCTCTTTGGGCCACAACGTCGGGAAGGATGAGGAACGGGTTGGGGGCCAGCAGCCACCAGATTCGTTCGGTGTGAATGAACCTCTCGGTTTCCTCGACGTCCTGACAGTCGGGCTCCTGCATCGGCATCGGCTCGTCTGCGAAGTAGTCGTACGTGTAGTCCGCACGGATCACTCGATGGTCCTGCGCAACCGTCGGGTACAGCAGCCCGAACAGTGCCGGCAGACCGAGGACAAGGAAGAACACGGTTGCTTGTGTCAGCACCGCCGAACCGGCAGGTCTGGCAGTGAGGGCCGAGAACCCCAGGCCAAGACCGCAATAGCACGCGAACAGCAGGCAGAGAACAACCACGCCGAGCAGGCCTAGACCGATACCGTAGGGCGCCGCGATGATCCCCCAGATCAGGTACGGGGATCCGGCCAGGACCAGAACGAGGCACGACACCCAGTTGCCGACCAGTTTCCCGATCGCCAACTGCCAGTGGCTGATCGGCGTCGCCTGAACAACGGCGAGAGTGGCATCTTTTCGATCGCCGTTGATGGCAGTTGCGCTCAGGGTCGGTGCAAGCACGATCCCGAAGAACAGTTCCACCGCGATGACGATGGAGTACAGGTTCTGTGACCAATCGCGATAGCTGGCACTACCGGCGATCATCGTCAGGTACATCGAACCGAAGACGAACAGCGACAGCACTACGAAGGCAATCGCGAGCGTGATCTTCCATCTCGTGGTGCGAAGCCGTTGTCGCAGTTCCAAGCCGACGAGGACGCCGACGATGGACCACCAGCCACGTAGCTTCTGCCCTCTAGGTGTTGGTTGGTTGTCGACAGAATCGTGCACTGTGCTGGTCACGGGTCAGGTCCTCTCCGCGTCCAACGCGAGGTAGGCGTCTTCGAGTTCGGAGTCGACGCGCGAAAATTCCGCGATGCGCGAACCGGAGGAGACAAGCTCGACCAAATGCTGTGCTGCGGTCTCCTCGTCGGCGAATGTCAGTGTCTTCGCGGAGGCCGCCGGTTGACCGGCTTCCCGCACCCGCCACAGGTGTCCGTCCGGTCGCTCCGAATCTCGGGTGTGGCCTGCCGTCATGATCACCACGTCGTCGACCATCTCCGACAGTTCGGTGAGGATATGGGACGAGACCAGGACCGCGCATCCCGAATCTGCCAACACTCGTAACTGATCCCGCAACTCACGGCGTGAGCGCGGGTCCATGCCGGAAGCCGGCTCGTCGAGCAACAGCACGCGTGGTCGATTCACCAGAGCTCGGGCAAAACCCAGCCGTTGTTTCTGCCCCCGAGACAGTTCGTGGGCGGGCCGATCAGCGAACTCGGATAGATGGACCATGGCGAGAAGTTCGGTCGCCCGGAGGCGCGCTGCTTCCACCGATTGTCCGTGCAACCGCCCGAACGTGGACAGGATCTCGGTTGCGGTCAGGCTGTCCCAAGTACCGAAAACGTCGGGCATCCATCCGGTCTCCGCGCGCAGCTGTGCCGGCTCCACCTCTAGACCGTCGAGGGTGATGGAGCCCGAATCGGGTGCCAGGAGTCCGGCGAGCATGAGCAGCAGAGTGGTCTTGCCGGCACCGTTGGGACCGACCAACCCTGTGATGCTGCCCGGCTCCAGCGTCACATCCGCGTGTGCAACGGCGGTGTGCCGACCGAACGTACGCGTGAGGCCGCGAGCGGTCAGTTTCATGCCGCGACCCTAGCCTGGGCCGCCCACCCTTGGCATCACGTTGCCAATAGGGCGCATTGTGTCCTGCCGGAACTGAAAGCCGGTCAGCGATGATGCCGCAACCCAAGACTCAGCTGGTCGGCATAGGCAATAGATTGCTTCCGCTGTGTCAGGCGTGCCATGAGACCCGGCGCCAGTCCCCCAAGCCTGCTCGCGAACCGAATGGGAAGTTCGGCAACATCGACTTCGGCCCTATCCCTCTCAATGGCAGTTACGACGCCGTGCCCGACCGCGTCGGACGAAGTTCCCTTCGAGCCCGGCGCTGCTCCCAGCCCTGCATCAGCCAACATGCCGGAGTCCACGACTGAACCAGGAAAGATCACCGACGCACTCACTCCGGAACCGTGGAGGTCCTGACGGAGTGATGCAGAGAACCCGCGCAGCCCGTACTTGGTAGCCGAATATACGGGTAATCGGGGGCTGGGTATTTTGCCAGCGATCGGCGAGATGTAGACGAAATGACCGCGTCCGCGCCGGATCATGCCTGGCAGCAACTGGTGAGTGAGCATCATTGGAGCGCGCAAGTTCACATCGAGCGCTCGGTCCAGCTCGTCGGGTGTGAAGTCGTCAAGCTTCCCTGTCGCGGCGAGCGCTGCGTTTGCGATCAGGATGTCTACGTCCACCAAGCGGTCCACCAGCCCGGCAAGCTGCTTGCGATCTGCCAGATCACAGACGACGATGTCGGCACCCCTCAACTGTGAAGCCAGTTTCTCGAGGGCATCCTCTCTCCTGCCCGTGAGGATGAGGCGGGCACCGCAAGCGTCCAGCGCGCGGGAAATTGCACAGCCAAGACCACCGGACGCGCCCGTCACTGCCACCCTCGCACCATTGATCTCCATGGCCCTACCGCTCGTCCGAGATGGTCGAGGCCGCAATACGACCCGACGCGTATCCATTCTCCACCACGCAAGTGCGTGGGTGAAGGAACACCGCTCAACGAACCCACTGAACACACTCCACGGCAGCATGACCCCAGGCCGCTTCGAGTATTTTCAGGAAGTACTCACCGACAAGCTCAGCACCGAATACTCGCGGCTGAAAGCGCTCGATATCGGCTCCGGCGGTGGGTTTCTGGCCGAAGAGTTCGCGAAGAAGGGGTTCGCAGTCGTCGGCATCGACCCATCCGCAGTGTCGGTCGAAACAGCACGTGCCCACGCCGAAGCCGGTGGCCTCTCGATCGAATACCGCGTTGGCGTCGGTGAGAAGTTGCCGGTCGATGACGCCACATTCGACGTCGCGTACTGCTGTGACGTCCTCGAGCACGTCGCCGACCTCGACAAGACCATCAGCGAGACAGCGCGGGTACTGAAGCCAGGCGGCGTGTATCTGTTCGACACGGTCAACCGCACCATGGTGAGCAAGCTCGTGATGATCAAGTTGTTCAGCGATCACTTACGGTGAGCTCAGCCGAAGGCTCGATATCGGGGAAATCCGGAGCACCGCCATTTCATTCATGGGTTACGCGACAAAGCCGCGAACGTCGAAGGCCCCGTAACGCACCACCTCACCGAGTAGCGCGGCTACACAATTCAGGAACCGAACGCCGAGTTCGAGGGGCGTCCCCGCGGACCGGTGATCGCCGCGGTCAGCTGTCGTACTGCGCGATCTGGATCAGGTTTCCGCAGGTGTCATCGAGCACGGCGGTGGTAACCGGACCCATGACGGTGGGTTCCTGGGTGAAGCGCACTCCGAGGCCGCGGAGACGTTCGTACTCCGCTGCGACGTCGTCGACTGCGAACTGGGTGAACGGAATGCCGTCCGCGACCAGCGCATCCTTGAACGGCTTCGCCGCGGGGTGCCCACTGGGTTCGAGCAGTAACTCCGTTCCCTCTGGCGACTCGGGCGCCACCACTGTGAGCCACCGGTCCTCACCGCCCATCGAGACGTCATGCTTCTTCACGAAACCCAGCACCTCGGTGTAGAACTTCAGAGCCGTCGCCTGATCGTCGACGAAAACGCTGGTCAGATTGATCCTCATGTCGCTTCTCCTTTGCCTACGTCGCCGCCCAATGGATTGAGCCAACGCTGAAGAAGCGGTTCGAGCGGCGCTGAATCTATGTAGTGAAACTTGTACCGGCCCTCACTCTCACCTCGATCAGGCCGGCTCCCTCGAGAACGTCGAGATGTTGCGAAGTCGCCTGACGCTACGACGCAAGCCCATGGTTGGTGAGCCTTCCGCAGATTTCGAAGAGCGACTGTCCATTTCGGGCAGTCAGCTCATCGAGGATCGTTCGGCGCGTGGGATCGGCCAAGGCCTTGAATACGTCACCCATACGAGTTCACGTTAGGCAAGTTATTACTTGCCTATCAAGGTGGTCCTCTACGTCGGACCGCTTGCACTACTGCCGAATGCCGATGAGGGTCTGCTGGCCGGCTGCAACGAGCTTTCGTTCGTCACCCGAATGCGAGTACACGTCCAGGCGGCAGATCGTCAGGGTGCGTCCCGGCTTGATCACGGTGCCGACGGCTTCCAACTCGTCGCCCGCCGCGGGGGCGAGCAGGTTGATCTTGTACTCCACAGTGAGCACCTCGAATTCCGTGTCGAGCATCGTCAGCGCCGCATAACCACCAGCGCTGTCCGCGATTGTGCTCGTCGCACCCCCATGAAAGTAGCCGTGCTGCTGCGTGACCGCCGGGCTCATCGGCAGATGGATGTGCAACTCTCCCCTGCCGACGTACCCCAGCCTCGCGCCGAGGTGACCCATCAATCCTTGTTTCGCGAAGCTGTCCGCGATCCGCGACGCGGCCTCATTGCTCATCGACAACTCCTGCTCGCATCGTGCAACTGTGCTTTCAATTCAGCAATCTCCCGCAGTAGTTCCTGCTCCCGTTCGTCTGCTTTACGGCGGTACACGTCCGATAGTTCGCTGAGGTACTGCTTGTCGAAGCGCGGAATGATGCTGCGCGTGCAGTTCCAGTCGAATGCCTCGACACGGATCAGAACGCTGCGTTCACATTTGGCCGCGATCTCTATGGATCCGATCTTCCGCAGACGCTCCATCAGTTCTGGATCGTCAGCAGCCTCCACGGTGCGTGCACGGCCGAACAACTTGATCCGCGCACGGTTCGGATAGTCGGCGATGAACAAGGCAACCCGGTCGTCGTTGTCCAGGTTCGAGGCGGTGACGTACTGACTGTTGCCTCGAAAGTCGGCGAATCCGAGGGTGTGATCGTCCAATACCTGCAGAAAGCCCTTGGGCCCGCTCCTGTACTGGATGTACGGCCATCCGGATTCTGTGACAGTCCCAATGTGGAACTGATCGACACCCCGAATGATCGCCTTTTCGCGGGTGTCGAGCGCGTCAGGTCCGTCATCCGGTCTCTCGGTCTGACGGCCGTAGGCGGTCCACCCTCCGTCTCGTTGCTGCCGTTCGGCGCTGCGCTGCCCGAAGACCAAGTGGTGGTAGTGGTTGTTCACCAGATCGAGAGTAACGACCCGAACAGTTCAGTCGATGAATCGGTAACCTGCGGCGCTCAGCTGCAGCACACCGAGGGGCACGAGATTGAACCGGATCATTCTTGCGGCTACGGCCGCGGCGTCATTATTGATCGTCACTGCGTGTGGAACCAGTGATACTGCGGCACCGAAGACCGAGACCGTCACGGTCCAGGCGTCGGCCAGTGCGCCGACAAGTGACATTCCAGCACCAGGCGAGGCCCGCACGACCAGCGCGACTCCCGCAACGACAACTGCGGCACCGGTACCCATGCCGGACGTCACCTGTACAAATCTTCAGGTGGCCCAGGATCGCATTCAGGCGGCAGGCGTCTTCTTCTCACGGAGCGAGGACGCAACAGGAGCCGGCCGAATGCAGGTCATGGACCGAAACTGGGTGGTTGTTTCTCAGCAACCTGCTGCCGGGGAACTGATCGCCGAGGGTGATGCAGTGCTTTCTGTCGTGAAAATCGGTGAGCCCGGCGACTGCTCCTGACTCGCCATTCACCAGCGTGACTGGCCCCCATCCAGGGGAATGACTGCGCCACTGAGGTACCGGGACGTATCGGAAGCGAGGAAGGTGACTGCACGTCCGATATCTTCTTCGGGATCTCCGATGCGGCCCAGGGGAATCGAGCGGACGAACTCGGCCGCCTCCTCCGGGTTGTTTTCGACCCACCACTTCAATCCAGGCGTCAGCGCGTGCGGAGCCACGCAGTGCGCGCGAATGCCCTGATGCCCCCACTCGCTCGCTGCGGTGCGTGTCAACACCCGCATCGCTTCCTTGGTCGCCGCGTATACGCCGAACCCCGAGGTATCCCAGCGCACCGCCGCCGACGTAATCATGGTGACGATCACTCCACCCCCACGTTCGACCATCGACGGGTGAACGGCGCGCATCAATCGCAGTGCTGCACGCGGGCCTGTTCTCAGTGCGTAATCGAAGAAGTCGTCGCCCGATTCGTCCAGCGATACCGGAAAAGCTGCGTTCGCGTTGTTGACGAGGATGTCGACGCCACCGAACCGATCGGCCGCCGCGGCAACCGCGGATTCACAGGCCCCGTCCGAAGCAATGTCAGCTTCGTGAACCGCGACATCTGCGGCTGAAGTGACGGCCGCGATTTCCTGTGCGACCGCATCCAACTTCGACTGCGTGCGACCCACCAGGAAACACTTC
>JAAYXN010000401.1 GCA_012515885.1 Rhodococcus sp. (in: high G+C Gram-positive bacteria) | reverse complement strand
TTCCCAGTAATGCGGATGCTTCTGCCGTGGACCGGCCTTCCAAATCGACGGCGACGATGGCCAGACGCTGATCTTCCGGCAGGGTGACAAGTGCCTGTTCGATGACGACGGACAGTTCGCGTTCGGCGATCGAATTGCGCAGCACGGGAGGGTCTTGAAAGTCCTCGACGGACAGCGATACCGCTGGGCGGGCTTTGTTGCGTCGGATGCGGTCGAGGCACGCGTTGACGACGATGGTGTGTAGCCAACTGCGTACGGCGGCGTCGCGGCGGAACTTCGCTGCGGACCGGTGGGCCGAGAGCAGTGCGTCTTGCAGACCGTCAGCAGCATCCTCGGGTGTGTAGCTGGTTCGAAGTGCTACGTGCCATAGGTGGTCGTAGTGCCGAGCCAGCAAGGTCTCGAATGCATGTGGATCCCCTGCCACATGTGCCTGGAGCAGATCGTAGTCCGATATCTCCGACGCCTCGTCGACCTTTGTTGTCCCCCTCAGTATTCGCACCCGCGGATGGTATCGCAGCGGGTTCTAGCGAACTCCAGTGAACCCCACATCAGCGATCTTCGATTGGTTGCGGCCATCTGCGGAGCTGAGGCCGGTGATCCAAATGAGGACGTTGCGGGTGGGACTGTCACTGGCAACGGGGATTTCGGTGACCCCGGAGCCGAGGGTGGCGTTACCGATGACCTGGGTTTGGTCGAGGGTTTGGTTGGGCGCCGAGGCGGACCGGATTTCGACGACGGTGCCGGGTGTGGGTGAGTTGATCCACACGTCGGAAAGCCGGGTGGCTTCAGGCAGCGTAACCATCAGTCCGACACCATTTTTCAGTGCCGGGAAGGGCTGGAAGTAGGCGTCGGTGCTCCACACGGTGGAGGGGTCGCCGTCAAGAACCAGCGCTGCGGAGCCAGCGCCATCAGGGGTGCCCTGCGGCGAAAATACGGTCACTCCATCAGGGCGAACCGAAAAGGTCTGTCCGGTAGGTGATTGCGGGTTCGCTTGACCTTCGCCCGACGGTGACTGCTCGGTGGGTACCGGAGCCTGCGACGTCAAACCGAACTCTTGCTGATCCAGCGGTGCGTTAGAACCGGAACCGGCAAGGAAGTTCGCGAGCCAGAACCCGAGTAGCGCCAACACCACAACGGTGACGAACGCCAAACCGGCGAGCGCGAGGAGCATCCGGTTGGATTTGCGCTTCTCTTCAGCCACTGCTTCGGGGTCGGCGAGTGAATGCACCGCGTCGGGACGCTGACCCAACCGGACTGCGGGAATCAGTTCCGTCTTGTCGTTGACGACGGTGGCCTGATCCAGGATGTGCTGCACTGTTGCCGCCGTGCGGATTCCGCCGTTGGGTTCGAGTGAACGCAACGCCACTGCGGAAATCTCGAACGGTACTTCCGGGCGCAACGCGCGGGGACCGATCGGCTGACCGCTGGAATCGCGATCGGCCAGACGCATACCGCCGACGGTGCCGGACCGGGTGACCCCGGAGGCGCCTGGGGCTGGAAGTGGCCAGCGTGCGGTGATGAGCGCGTAGAGCATGGCCCCGAGTCCGCGCACATCGGAGGCGGCGTCTGCGCCGGAGAGGGTGCCGGGGAACGCCAGCACGGCGTCGCCGTTGATGCTGATGCGTACCCGGTCGGGGTGATCGATGGAGAGCGCTCCACCAGCGCGGTGAGCAACTTCAGCGGCGGAAGCGAGCGCCCGGATCGCGCGGGCAGCACCGATCGGAGACGGCTTGGTATCTGCCATTTCCCGCAGTGAACGACCTGGGGTCCATTCGGCGATGACGATGCCGCCGGACGAGCCGCGCACGACGTCAAGCACGCGGGCCAGGCCGGGGGAATTGATGCGTCCCAGACGCAGGGTGCGCGACAGGATCGCTTGCGGGCCTTCCGGACCCGTCGAGGTGGCCCGCTGATCCGCATCGACGAAGGTCAACGCCACTTCACGGTCAAGTTTGACGTCGAGGGCCTGCCAGAATTGCAGACCGCGCGCCCCGCCGTGCGGGGTGAGTAGACGGTAGCGGCCGCCAGCAACGGAGGCGCCGGGGATCAGCTTGGGTCCGCGCGGGCGTGCGCCCCCAGCATCAGGTGTGGCCCCAGCATCAGGTGTGGCACTGCTAGCGGCGTCACTGGCGGTGTTGTCAGCAGCGGCTGCCTCGTCGGCAGCGACCTCGGCGTCAGTAGCGTCTACGTCTACGGCTTCGGTTGTCGTCTCGACAGCATCGTCGCCAGGTGTTTCGGCGGCATCCGTCTGGGCGGCAGTGGCCTCTACGTCAGTGGCGGCGCTGATGATTTCGGTGGCGTCGGGGGCAGGTGCGGGTGGCTGCTCGCGGTCTGGTGTCTCGGCGGCGTCCGGTGTTGCGGGACGCGGCGGCGGAGGTGTGGACTGGGCACGGCTCGGATTGGACGCAGCCGTACGGACCGTCTTGGTAGAACGGCCGGCTTCCTTGACGCCCGCCAGGTCGTCGTCGCTCACCCTCACTCCTTCACCTTCGATAGGACCGCCTACGAACGCGCCAGGCCGATCGATGCCGGGCTGTGCATCGCCTCGTCCGCGTCCAGCGTACGGGAGTGAGCTCGGCGGTTCGTGCCAATGCTCACGTCCGATGGCTGGGAACACGTCGGTCGTTGCTTCTGCAGCAGGGTCGACCTTCTGCATCTCCGGGATGCCCCGGCGAGCACGGATCTTACGATTAACCGCGACGGTTATCGAGAGTACCTCCGGGATCTTTGCAATCCAGAGCAAGACGAAGGTGAGTACAAGCATCAACAATCCGGTGATTGCAACGCGAACCATTGAGCCGATCGCACCGAAATCGTCGGTGAGACGGTCAAGTCCGAGGAGCCAATCAAATCCGAGGACGACGATGGCGGCGATGAGCGAGGCGCTCAGTACCCGCCACACTGTCCGGCCGACGTTGGCCATCTGCAGATTTCCGAGGCTGCGGTGCAGGAGGAATCCACCGATTCCTGCGCCGACGGCGTAGCTGATGCCGTTGGCGGTACCGAGTGCGGCAGCGACCTGCTGTTCGGCGACGACAAGCGGCACCATCATCGACAGCACGATCTTGACGCCGGTGATGCCGAGAACAATCCAGGTGGGGGTCCATGCCTGTTCGCGGGCATAGAACACGCGCAGGTGAATCAAGACCAGTGAATACGGGATCAGCGTGAACGCTGACCACGCGACGGCCTGGCCGAGACGGCTCGCGTCGCCCGTCCCGAAGTTGCCGTAACCGTAGAGCGCTTCGCCCACTTGGGGCCCAGCGAAGGTGAGGAACGTGATGATCGGGATGAGCGCGATCATGGTGAGCCGGGTCGCGACGGACAGGTCGTCGATGACGGCGGGGTTGTCTTCGGCGGCGGCGTTGCGGCTCAGGCGCGGCATGATCGCGGTCAGCACCGTCACGCCGAGGACGCCGTACGGCAACTGGAGCAGCAGCCACGCGTTGTTGTAAATGGCGGGACCAGCTTCGTCTGCGCCGCCCGAGACGCGGGTCGCCACGATCATGCCGACCTGGCTGATCGCGACGTACAGCATGATCTCCGCAGCCATACCGCCGAACTTCTTGAGCCGATCGTCGAGACCCCACAGCGGTTTGAGGGAAATCTTTTCGCGCCGCAGTGCCGGGACGAGGAACAGTGCCTGGGACACCACGCCAGCGGTGACGCCGAGGCCTAGGAGCAGCAATTTGGGTTCGCCCATGCGAACCGGGTCGAGTGAAATTTCACCTGGCGTCACCCAAAACAGCACCAACATCGTTAGGACGACGACGTTGTTCACCACGGGCGCCCAGGCTCCGGGCTTGAACACCTGGCGGGTGTTGAGGATCGCGGTGAACAGGGCCGAGAGGCCATAAAACAGGATCGCGGGCAGCAGTAGATAGGTGAGCGCGGTTGTTAACGACGCGTTGACTTTGCTGTCTGCTTCGAGGAACACGTGGTGGGTCAAAATCGGTGCTGCCGCGGTGGCAAAGAGGGCTGCTGCACCGAGCAGGCACACGCTCATCGTGAACAGCCGCCTGATGAACGCAGCACCCTGATCTGGGTCTTCGCGTTCGGCACGCACTAACACCGGCACCACGATCGCGGTGAGCACGGCTCCGAGGACGAACTCGGAAATCATGTTCGGGATCTGAGCGGAAATGGTGTACGCGCTGGCCACAGCTGCGCCGAGCGTGGTGAGCAGCAGAAGCTGCTTGGCGAAACCGGTTATTCGACTGACTAGGGTCGCAATCGCGATCGAGCCGGACGCCGCCAGCAGCCGCGAATTGCTTTGCGTCTTGCTTTCGGTGGTGTTGCCCGCGTCATCGGGCTCTGTGCCCGGCGCTGGCGTGCGAGGCGGAAGCGGCTCACGATCAATGCGGATAGCGGGAAACTGCACGGTCGGGGCGTCGTCCCAGCGCAGGTCCGGGGAGTGATACTGGCTGCCCCAGTTGTTCGCGTGCGGAGCGTCCTCGCGGTAGCCGGAAGGATGGGTACCGCGATACCCGCCATCACCTGGCTGCCCGGGGCGACTTTCCGTCATGAACGTTCGTACCCTTCGTCAGCGCGGTCCGGCTGGCCGCGGAAACGATGCCATAGCCGTCGGCCAGCTAGAAACAGCAGCAGCGCACCCGCACCTGCGGTGAGGATCGCCAATGCTTGGCCGTAAGCATTTGAACGTACCGTCACGCTCGTGGGATTGCCGAACTCTCGACCATCTTCCGTGGTGAGTGAAAAATGAACGACCAATTTGCGGGAATCAGAAATTTCGGTGGGCACCGTGAGCGTGCGACTTCCGCGCGGGGGAAGCGTCGTCGGCCCAATATCGCTGATATTGACTTCTTCAGGTGCCTGCACGTTGAGCAGCACGCGTACCCCTATCGGCAGGTCATTGCGGGCGACGAGCGGCAGCGGGCCCTGCTCGGATGCCAGCGTGTACACCCCGCCCGGTGAGACGACGGAGACGGCGCCAAAAAGGTTGTCGAGGCCGGTGACGACTTCGTCGATGCGGATGGCGGCGGAACGTTCGGCGCTCGAGCGTAGGGCGTCTCGACGATGGGCCTGTGTCATTGCCCGCAGGAGGTCTTCGCGTAGTGGGCTGGTGAAGGAGGTGGGGGTCAGCAGCGCTGACGGGTCGTCGACGAGGGCCGCAGTGAGCGAATCGATGCGTGGCAGTTGATCGGCGGCCGCGGCCCGAATGGACTCCGGCACCGAATCGGTGACGGCCTGCTGCGGCACGGCGAGGCTTGTTGGCCGGACGGGTCCGGGAGGCCGGGTCAATAGTGCAGGGAGCGGACGCGGGGCGGCGCTGCCTGAGCGCAGCAGGGTCGCGGCGGTATCGAGGATGAGGGCCGCTTCGTCGCCGCTTGCTGTCCACAATTGTGGGGGCACCACGAACAGTGACCCGGCTGGGTTGGTGCGGTTGGTGTCGATCGCGGACCAGGTCAACGCACCGAGGGCGTCTTGCAGGCGGGCGGTCCGTGAATTGCCCAGGTCGCCACGCTCATCTTGGGGGGTGTAGGACGGCGTTTGTGGCTGCGCACCGACGGCGGCGAATGCTGCCGACACGGACGGGTTGAACAGCAGCGCGTCCAGGCCCGCGCCGGGCCCCGCGCCGGTGCTCTCGTCGAGAGCGAGGCGCACGACGTTGTTGGATCCGGGGCCGTCGACGGTGTTGGCGGCGATGAGGGCGGTGGTAGCGCCGTTCTGCTGCACCATCGCTGCGGCTGCGGGCGAGAGCACTCCAGAATCGGGCCACACCAATCCGCGCACGCTGTCGACGCCGAGGATGCGGTCGATGAGTTCGGTGGGGCTGATCACGGCGGCTGCTGACAGTTGCGGATCGTTGATCGCTGCGACCGCGCCGAGGTCTACCTGCGCGAAGGGCACGGCGGTCACGCACATCGTGGCGGCGAGGGACCGGAGTTTTTCGAGCCAGGCGATGGCGGCGTCTTCGCCAGCTCCCGGGTTTGCTGGTCCGTCGGGTGTGCTGGGGTCCTCGACCACCAAATATCCGCGGGTCATGTTGGCGACGGTGATGAGTAGATCAGGATCGACAGCCAGGCATGTGCTTTCCCGAAGTGCCGGACCGCGGTCGACGTGGTCGCGGGTCGCGTCCTCGATCGCGGTCAACAGCCCGTGCAGGCGCCCGCCTGTTGCCAGCGACTGCGCGAGGTCGTCGTCGAGGAGCCGTACCGGTTCGGTGGCGGTCCCGGGTAGTCCGGCGGCGAGCCGCGGTTTGTCGGCGAGGGGCCACAGCATCGTGAAGGCGGTTGGCGGTGGCGGCGAACTATCGGGGAAGTGTTGCGGTAGGTCCAGGACAGGCAGGAGGAAGCGTGCGACGTCGAGGCGCGCCGCTCCGCCGTAGTCGGGGGTGCCGTTGACGT
>JAAYXN010000400.1 GCA_012515885.1 Rhodococcus sp. (in: high G+C Gram-positive bacteria) | reverse complement strand
CGACTCACTCATTGAAGAATCCGGCGCACGCATTATTCACGAGGAAGCATCAGAGCTGCGCAGCACGGGCAGCGGCTGGTCGATAGACCTGATCGGCGACGTGGACGGCGTTGTCCTGGCCGTACCGGCCCGCCAGTTGGCGACGCTGCTGAGCGGTGTGGCGCCGGAAGCGTCGGCGGCTGCCGCGCAGATTCGGTTGGCGTCTTCTGCAGTGGTGGCTCTCGCTGTCCCCGCAGACACGGAGTTGCCGGACAACTCGGGAATCCTGGTAGCGACGGACTCACCGTTGGCGCCGGGCGCGAGCGCAAAAGCATTCACGTTCTCCAGCCGCAAATGGCCGCACCTGGCGAAGCGGGACATCGCCATCGTGCGCGCGTCCTACGGCCGATACGGCGACAGTGCTGTCGTTGATGAACCCGACGAGACGCTCGTTGCCGCAGCAGTGCGTGACCTTGCGGCAGCCACCGGCGTCGACGTCACACCGAGCGCATCGTTCGTGCAGCGCTGGCACGAGGGCCTGCCGCAATACGGTCCTGGCCACGATGAAGTGGTCGGAACTGTGGAAGCGGCCATCGCGGAACTCGATGGTCTCGAAGTCGCGGGGGCCTGGATGCACGGGGTTGGTGTACCTGCGTGTGTGGCGAGTGCGACCAGTGCCACAGCTCGGCTGCTCGGGTAAGTGGCACGATAGAGCGCATGGCACGCCTCGATTTCGACAAACTTAACTCCGAACTCCGTTACTCGATGATCTCGGTTTTCCAGGCCCGCCCTGGCGTACTGGGTGAGGATCGCGCCGCGGCGATCGCGGAAGCGCAGCAGTTCTTTGACAGCCTCGCTGGACGTGAGGTTACGCTGCGCGGTCTCTACGACGTCGCGGGTTTGCGTGCCGATTCGGACTTCATGATCTGGACGCACGGACTCAAGTTGGATGACTTGCAGGCGGCATACTCAGATTTCCGCCGCACCACTGCGCTTGGGCGGGCCAGCACCCCGTTCTGGAGCACGGTTGCTCTGCACCGGCCTGCGGAGTTCAACCGCAGTCACATCCCGGCGTTCGTGGCGGGGGAGGAGCCGGGCGACTACATCTGCGTCTATCCATTCGTTCGGTCGTACGAGTGGTACATCCTTCCCGAAGAAGAGCGTCGCAACATGCTCGTTGAGCACGGCAAGGCAGCGCGCGGGTACCCGGATGTGCGTGCCAACACGGTCCCGGCGTTCGCGCTCGGTGACTACGAGTGGATCCTCACGTTTGAGGCGCCGCAGATGGATCGCATCGTGGATTTGATGCGTGACCTGCGTGCCACGGATGCACGTCTGCATGTGCGCGAAGAGGTGCCGTTCTTCTCGGGCCCCCGCGTCGATGTCGAACGTCTCGTCCGTTCACTGCCGTAAACGCGCTTTCTCGGAAAGCTGGTGAAAGCGTCCTGCCTCACGCTGTGGTGGAACACAGCGTAATTGTGTTCCACGACACATGCTTGTAGCGTCCTGGCGGAATTCAAGGTCGCGTACGCGTGAGGCAAAGGACGAATTCGGGATGAAGAAATTGCGCCGGGCGCGGTTTGTGGCAGTGATCGCGTCAGTGGTGGTCACTGCTCCGCTCATGGTGTCGGGGGCGGCCTCTGCTGCTCCGCGCGTCGACTGCGCGGCGCCCGGTGCCGCTCAAGAATTTGAGCGTCGCGACGCCGAATCCTTGGGCATTGACGGCACGCTGCTTGCGGAAGCTCTGACTTTCGGTGAGCGCACCGGCGGTTTGGCGATACAGGTGTACCGCCACGGGTGTCTCGTGGATTCGCGTGGAATCGCGCAGGATGTGCCGTTGCCGATGTATAGCGTCACCAAGGGTGTGACGGCGCTGGCGGTAGGGCGGGCTGTGACGCTCGGGCATGTCAATGTCGACGACACTCTCGGCAAGTTCTTCCCGCATGCTGACGACGCGCATCGCGGATTGACGGTGCGACAGGTGCTCAACCAGACGACAGGTCTGGAGTTTTCCTGGGGTCAAGACACTGAAGCACTCCGCGATCAGGTGGAAGACACCCTGAACCGCCCGCTGATTTACGCACCCGGTACGACGTTTCAATATGCGCAGTCGGTTCTTTCGCTACTGCCCAGGATTATCGAGATCTCCACGGGCCGCGACTTTTTCGAGTTCGTTCAGTCGGAACTGTTCGGTCCCGTGGGGATTGAACGTGGTAACTGGAATTGGCTCACTGACGGTGCCGGCACCGCTGTGGCAAGCGGCGGACTGTCGCTGCGTGCCACAGATTTGGCTCGTCTAGGCCAGTTCATGATGGAAGACGGCCGCGATCTGATTTCGTCGTCCTACATGAAGCAGCTGCGTACCCCTACCGACGCTAACGGAGGATACGGATTCCTCACCTGGCTCAACGGTGACGGCTGGTACCGGGGCGTAGAGGTGCCGACATCGCTGTACCACAATGTCCCGATCTTCCCGGGCATGCCGGACGACACATTCGCGTTCGCGGGAGCGCTCGGTCAGTTCGTGTTCGTCATCCCGAGCGAAGGCATCATGATCGTGCGCCTCGGTGTACCGACTCGCATCAACTTCGGTGACCCGACAGCCACATTGACCGGTGCATCCAACCCGGACAATAAAGAGTTCTTCTCGCGGATCGGGCGCTCGTTTAGCTAGGCGTCTTCTGCCGGTTCTGCGTCGGGTGCTCCTGCGGGTTCAAGCTTGAGTGAGAGCGAGTTGATGCAGTACCGCTGATCGGTGGGCGTGGGATACCCCTCACCGTCAAAGACGTGACCGAGGTGGCTGTGGCAACGACGGCACAGCACCTCGGTGCGTCGCATTCCGAGGGATTCGTCGTCACGCAGTATCACCGCGTCGCTGTTGGCGGGATCGAAAAATGATGGCCAGCCGCAGTGCGACTCAAACTTCTCGCTGCTGCGAAACAGCTCCGCACCGCACGCGCGGCACTCATACATACCCTCGGTGGTG
>JAAYXN010000399.1 GCA_012515885.1 Rhodococcus sp. (in: high G+C Gram-positive bacteria) | reverse complement strand
GTCGATAACACCGAGGACAGCGACGACGGGCGTCGGGTGGATCGGGGTGGATCCGGTCTGGTTGTAGAAGCTGACGTTGCCGCCGGTCACGGGTATGCCGAGCTGAGCACAGCCGTCGGCGAGACCGCGCACGGCCTGCTGGAACTGCCACATCACTGCCGGGTCTTCGGGTGAGCCGAAGTTGAGGCAGTTGCTGACGGCCTTCGGGGTGGCGCCAGTGACAGAGACGTTGCGGTATGCCTCAGCGAGGGCCAGTTGCGCGCCCACGTACGGGTCGAGCAGCGTGTAGCGACCGGAAGCGTCCGTCGCGAGAGCGATACCGCGGCCGGTTTCTTCGTCAATACGAATGACGCCGGAGTCAGCGTTTTCGGCGAGCACGGTGTTGCCGCGCACGTAGCGGTCGTACTGCTCGGTGATCCACTTGCGGCTGCACAGGGCAGGCGAGGCGATCATCTTGAGCAGCGTTTCGCGCAGTTCGTCAGCGGTTTCGGGGCGCTTCAAGCCAGCGGTGGTGTTGGCGATCAACGTGTCCTGGCTGTCCGGGCGAGCAAGCGGACGCTCGTAGACGGGGCCTTCGTGTGCGACGGTGCGCGGCGGCACGTCCACGACGGTTTCGCCGTGCCAGGTGATGACGAGGTTGTCGCCGTCGGTGACCTCACCGATGACGGTGGCCAGGACGTCCCACTTCTTGCAGACAGCCATGAAGGCGTCGACGTTGTCGGGGGTGACGACGGCGCACATGCGTTCCTGCGATTCGCTGGAGAGCACTTCAGCCGGGGTCATTCCGGTGGCACGCGTCGGAACCTGTTCGAGGGCGATGTGCATGCCGCCGTCACCGGCAGCTGCCAGCTCGGAGGTGGCGCAGGACAGGCCCGCGCCGCCGAGGTCCTGGATGCCGACGACGAGCTTGTCGCGGTAGAGATCAAGACAGCATTCGATGAGCACCTTCTCAGTGAAGGGGTCACCGACCTGCACCGCAGGCAGCTTCTTGGGGCGACCACCCGAAGTGTCGTCGAAGGTTTCGGAAGCGAGGACGGACACGCCGCCGATACCGTCGAGGCCGGTGCGGGCACCGAACAGGATGATCTTGTTCCCGGTGCCGGACGCGAACGCCAAGTGCAGGTCTTCGACGCGCATCGCGCCCGCGCACAGCGCGTTGACGAGCGGGTTGCCGTTGTAGCACTCGTCGAAGACGGTTTCGCCGCCCACGTTGGGCAGGCCGAGGGAGTTGCCGTAGCCGCCGACTCCGCGCACCACGCCGTCAACGACGCGGCGGGTATCGGGGGCGTCTGCCGCGCCGAAACGCAGCTGGTCCATGACCGCGATGGGACGAGCGCCCATGGCCATGATGTCGCGGACGATGCCGCCGACGCCGGTGGCCGCACCCTGGTAGGGCTCGATGTAGGAGGGGTGGTTGTGGC
This sequence comes from Rhodococcus sp. (in: high G+C Gram-positive bacteria), assembly GCA_012515885.1. GTDB lineage: Bacteria > Actinomycetota > Actinomycetes > Mycobacteriales > Mycobacteriaceae > Rhodococcus_F. The sequence goes on along the minus strand of JAAYXN010000399.1, from coordinate 4,616 downwards.
TTTCCACCTTGAAGGTGACGGCCCAGCCGTCGCCGATATCGACTACGCCCGCGTTCTCACCGATGCCTGCGAGCATGCTGGCGCGCATTTCGTCGGTGGTGGTTTCGCCGAAGTAGCGCAGGTGCACCTTCGATGACTTGTAGGAGCAGTGTTCGCTCCACATCACCGAGTACATAGCCAGTTCAGCGTCCGTGGGCCGACGGCCAAGGATCTCTTTAATGCGGACGTATTCGTCCTCTTTAAGACCGAGTTCCTTATAGGGCTGAGCTACATCGGGGGTCTTCGTTGCGTTCGTTACGGTATCGACCTGCGCAGACACAGAACGTCGGGTCCCTTCCAGCGTGGGAGAAAAGAATGGCAAGCGGGCGCAAACTGCCGTCCACAGTCTAACCGGGGCACGACTAGGCAGCCGACTCGCCGCCTATTTCTGCTTCGCGCATGGCTCTCCCACGGCGCGGTCAGCTCAGTTTGGTGCCTTTCGTTTCTTTGATGAACTTGGTGGTGAAGAAGATCGCGAAGGCACCGAACGCGGCGTATATGCCGTAGGCGAATCCCAAACCAATATCGGACAGCGACGGGAAGGTGACGGTGACGAGCCAGTTGGTCAGCCAGTTCACCATCACGGTCAGCGACATCGCGACGGCACGCATCTTGTGGTTGAAGATTTCGCCGAGGACGACCCACATCAGCGGACCCCAGCTCAGGCCGAAGCAAACCACGAACAGGTTGGCGGCGATGAGCGCGATCAGCCCCACTCCGCTAGAGAGCGATCCGTCGTCACCGGCGGTGGAGAAGCACACCGCCATGGTCGCAAGGGTGACGGTGATGCCGACGCTGCCGCCGATCAGCAGTGGCCGTCGCCCGACTTTGTCGACGAGGAAGATCGCACCAATGGTGGCGCAAATGTTGACTACCGCAGTGAACAGGCCGGTGAGGAACGACGAGTTCTCGGAGAAGCCGACCGACTGCCACAGGGTTGTGGAGTAGAAGAAGATGACGTTGATACCGACGAGCTGCTGCAGCGCCGCGAGACCGATACCGACCCACACGATGGGTTTGAGGCCGAGGACGTGTCCGCGGAGAACTTTGAATCCGCCGCTGCTGCCCTCTTCCTCTTCTTCTTTGGTTTCGGCGTCAGTGAGCCGGGATGCCAGATAGATATAGATGGCGCCGCCGATCGCGACGGCGACGAACATCCAGCGCCACGCGTTGCCGCCCCACGGTTCTGCACTGTGGGCGTCGCCTGCGAGTTGGGTGAGGAGATAGTCGACGAGTAGGCCGGTGAAGATGCCGGTAACGATCGCTAACTGCCAGAAGGAGCCGAGCCTGCCTCGCACTGATTCGGGCGAGATTTGTGCGATGTAGGACGGTACGACGACGCTGAGTAGACCGATACCGACGCCGGTGAGGATGCGGAACAGGCTGAGCAGCACGATGTTGCCGATGATGGCTGACAGCAGTGAGCCGAGGACGATGAGTGCTCCGCCGAGCCGCATGGTTGCGGTTTGGCCGAGCCTGGTTGATACCCGTCCGCCGACCGCGGCACCGAGCGCGCAGCCAAGAATGGAAATGGCGACGACTCCGCCGACGGAACCGGAGGCTAGGCCGAAGTCTGGCTGGATTCCGTTGATGGCGCCGTTCATGGTGGAGGTGTCGGCACCGAACAGGAATCCACCGACTGCGGCGGCGGCCGCGATTCGGGTGGCTTTGCGGACCGCATCGTTGCTGTCGGTGGCTTTGCCGGTACTCATGTTTCTAGTTTCGTCAGCGGCAGCAGGCCGAGGTGCGCAGATTCGCGCCATTGATGCAAATAGGCAGCCCTCACCTGGCGTTCGTTACCAACCTGATGCAACGAGACGCTCTAGTTTCTGACGTCCCACCCATTTTTGTGTCCTCCCACCCGTTCAACCGGGTGGGAGGACACAAATTTCTATGCGACGTGCGCCCCGCTACTGCTCCGGGGCGAGGAAAGCGGCAAGCGCATCGGAATACATGCGGACGTCGGCGGCACCCATCAATTCACGGGCCGAATGCATCGCCAACTGCGGGGCCCCAACATCGACCGTAGAAATACCCGTCCGTGACGCCGTAATCGGCCCAATCGTGGAGCCACACGGCAAATCAGCACGATGCACATACCGTTGCAACGGCACCCCGACCTGCGCGCACGCCAACGAAAACGCCGCTTCACCATTGGCGTCCGAGGCGTACCGCAGATTCTGGTTGACCTTCAAGACCGGCCCCCCACCCACCACAATGTGATGCCCCGGCTCATGGCGCTCGGAATAGTTGGGGTGCGTCGCATGCGCCATATCGCCCGACGCACACAGCGACCCAGCCTTCGCCTGCAAGTACTCTTCGCGGCCGCCGCCGCGCACCAGCACGATCCGCTCCAACACGGTGTTCAACAAATCCGAGAACGCACCGCGCTCAGACATGCTGCCTACCTCTTCGTGGTCGAACAGCGCCAGCACCGGCACATTCTCCGACGGCGACTCCACCGCCGCGAGCAGCGCCTGCGTCCCGGCATAACAGGTGCCCTGGTTATCCAACCGCGGCGCGCTGACCAGTTCCTCATCGACGCCGACCAGTGCGCTCGGCGCGATGTCGTGCGTCATCAACTCCCAGCCAAGGACGTCGTCCGCGGGCACCCCGGCGCGGTCAGCGACATAATCCAGAAGCGAGGCGGGCTCACTGCCCAGACCCCAAATAGCGTTGAGGTGACGCTGCGGATCAAGCTGCACGCCTTTGCGATCCTCAGACAGGTGAATCGCCAGCTGCGGCACCCGCAGAATCGGCTCATCAAGCTGAACCAGAACATCGCGGATCGTGTTGGCTTCACGCACACTGATCCGGCCGGACAACCCCAAGTCGCGATCGAGCCACGAATTAAGCCACGCACCGCCATAAGGCTCAAGCGCCACGGTCTGCCAGCCGGCTACTGCCAGATCCGGGTGCTGCTTGACGCGCAGGTTCGGGCTATCGGTATGGCCACCGACGATGCGGAACGGCGCTGTCCGCGGCACCCCCTGCGTGCTCCACGCGATCAGCGAACCACCTCGAACGACGTAGTAGCGACCCGGATCAGCTGGCCAGCTCTGCGTCTCATCAAGTTCGGTAAACCCATTGGAGGACAACGTCGCCGACACCGTTGCACACACATGAAACGGTGACGGCGACGCGTCGATGAAATTGCACAGCCCCTCGGCGCCCGCCCACGTCGTCAAATTCATAGACGCCATCCTATGGGTGCCGTCTACAGGGCGGCGTGCGCGCTAGGCACGAGACGCCTCCGCGGTGCGCTCACCCAGCACTATTCGCTGTGGCTACCGGCGACGCAGAACTCGTTTCCATCCGGATCGATGAGGGTGACCCATTTGAATCCTGGGAACCCGCGGTGTTCTACCTCGGTAGCCCCGGCGGCCACCAGCCGAATGACTTCTGATTCAAGGTCGTCGGCCGACAGGTCCAGGTGCAGCCGGTTCTTGCCCGGAGTTGGCACCTCCACCTTTTGGAAGCCGAGGTTGGGCCCGCCGGGGATGGTGACGATGAAGAACTCGCCCTCACCAACATCGGCGGACGAACCGCCCGTTTGCTCGGCCCACCACTGGGCCAACGGCCCCGGATCGGTGCTGTCTGCGGTGATCATTTCAAGTTTCAGTCCCATGTCCGAAGACTAGAACGTGGGTACGACAAGAAATGTTGTTTGCCGAATTACACCGGCAGACAGCCCCGTCCGCGGTTGCGCCTACTCGCCTTCCGGATAGGAAATGCCGACCAGTCGTGTCTCGCCGGTGACAGCGGGATCCGGTCCGTCAATGGAGTTGGTGGACGACATCTGCATACCGTTGAGGTCTGTGCGCATGTAGATGACGTTGTAGCGGTTCCAGGTGGTCACCACGAAGTGCAGGTACCGGCCGTCCGTCCAGGGATGCATGAAACCGCCGTACAGGCCGGGAAGGAGCGCCTGGTTGAGCAGCGTCTGCATGCCGCTCCACGGCCCTTCCAAGTTGTCGGCCTGCCGGATGACGAGACCCCTCGTCGGCTCGGTGTACATCGCGACGTACTTGCCGAGGTAGTCATTCCACTGCACGGAGAGTTCACTGACCGTTCCCGGGATGACGGGGGCTGCGTCACCGATATCCGGGCCCCACGCGGAGCCATCCCAGTACTCGTAAGCGCTGAGATCATTGATGTCTGCGCCCTGAACCCTGGCAAGACGAGCAGGACCGAAACGTCCTGAAGGCGTGCCGAATTCATAAATCCAACCATCAGCACCCGGAACAAACGCGCTCTGTTGGAAGTCCTCATTGCCCGGTGCGACGGCAGGAATTCCTGGAATACCCAACCCGGCGATATTCACTCGCGCCGTCGCCGGGTCTGTCGTCCACGTCTCGCCGTTGTCCGTCGACCGTGCCAGTGCTGAGTAGTTGGTGGTCCAGTTGCCGGGGGTGCCCCAACTACGTACCGACATGAAGCGGGCGTACTGATCGGTGCCGACGCTCACGCCCGCTGTGGGAATGATCGTGAATTCGATGGGACTTCCCGGCGGCAATCCCAGCAGTCCGTCGATAACCTGCCGGGAAAAGTTTGGCGCACCCAATGGTGAACTGGCG
>JAAYXN010000398.1 GCA_012515885.1 Rhodococcus sp. (in: high G+C Gram-positive bacteria) | reverse complement strand
CAACTTCAGTTTCGACTTCGGAACTGAAAGCGACTCGGCGATGGCCGCGTTCACCGTGTGGGGCATCATCATCAGCCTTATCGGTGCCATCGTCGGTGTTCTCATCCAGGCCGCGATGGTCCGCGGAGCCCTGCACGAATTGGACGGAAACAAGCCCGCTTTGGGTTCGTTCTTCCAGTTCTCCAATGTCGCCGCCATCTTCATTGCCGCCATCCTGGTTGCGGTCATGACGACGATCGGCTTCATCCTGCTGATCATCCCGGGCATCATCGTTCTGTTCTTGACCTGGTGGACAATGCAATTCGTCATTGACCAGGATCAGGATGCCATCACCGCAATCAAGTCGAGCTTCTCGACGATTTCACAGAACGCCGGAACCCTCATTCTGTTGGCACTGGCACTGGTCGGTATCAACATTGTGGGTGCGCTGCTCTGCGGTGTCGGTCTGCTCGTCAGTACACCGGTCACGCTGATCGCGTCGACCTACGCCTACCGAGTGGTGACGGGCAGGTTCATTTCCGCCACCGCATGATCACAAAGTGGTGGATCCCATCCGCCTCGAAGTAATTGAGCGAAGGGCATTTTCAACCGGTTTGACCGATTGAAAATGCCCTTCACTCATGTCTGTGGGGTGAACTCGAACGTTCATATGTCGCCGGGTGTGCGTAGAGTAGCGCCGTCATCTACATACGGAGGGGAACCGACTCTTATGACTAACGGTGGATTCGATCCCAATCAGGGCCAAAACTTTGGCCCGCAGGGTCAGCCGCAGCAGCCCCAGTTTGCTGCTCCCGGCCCCGACCAGCAGTACGGCGCACCCCAGCAGGGTTACGCACAGCAGGGTCAGCCGCAGCAGCCGCAGTTTGCTGCTCCCGGCCCTGAACAGCAGTACGCCCAGGCGGGTCAGCCGCAGCCGGGCCAGCAGTACGGTGCACCGCAGCAGGGTCAGCAGTACGGCGCACCGCAGCAGCAGGGTTACCCGCAGCCCGGCCAGCAGTACGGCGCCCCCCAGCAGGGTGGTTACGGACAGCCCGGCGCACAGGGCTACGGAGCACCTCAGCAGCCCTACCCGGGCGCACCCGCACCGCAGGGACCAGGTGGCCCCGGCGACATCGGGATTCGTATCGGTGCACGTCTCCTTGACGGCCTGATTCTGGGCATTCCCCTGGTCGTCATCAGCTTGATCTTGAATTCAGCTTTTGGGCCGTACGTAGCCGATGTTATGGCGGCATCCACGATCGACGCCATGTATGAGGCAGGCAAGCCCAGCTACGCGTACTACCTGTTGACTGCCATCATCAATACCGCCGTCGTTCTTGGGTACTTCGGATACCTAGAGTCGGCGATGGGCCAGACATTGGGCAAGAAGATCGTGGGACTGCGCGTCGTCAACGCACAGGGTGCGAACCCGACCTTCCAGCAGGCACTTACCCGTAATGCATGGATGGGTGTTTCCATCATCGGACTCATCCCCGGCACCATCGGAATGACCTTGGTCTGCCTTGTCGGACTCGGCGCTGCCGTCGCGATCCTCGTGACCGTCAGCTCCAGCCCCACCAAGCAGGGCATTCACGACAAGCTTGCGGGCGGAACTCAGGTCATCAAGGTCTAAATACGACCTCTTCACGACCTAGCTCAACCCTGTGGCGCGGTACACCCTTCCGGTGTGCCGCGCCACAGTTATTTCTTGAACCGTGCGAGGACCTGCCAGTTTCGTCCAGTACAAACATCCGGGTTCGTGCCGACGCGGCCTTAGTGCCAGGATGTCGTGCGTGAGTTCTACAGATCAGTCAGACCAGAAACCGACACACGCGACGTTCGCTGACGTCAGCCGCAGCTACTACCCGACGCTGGTGGCCCTGTTCACTGCGACACTGCTGATCTCCAATATCAGTGCCACGAAAGGCGTGGCATTCCTCGAAGACCTCGAACTTGCTCTCGGCCCCATCCAGGTTCTTCCGATCATCACCGACGGCGGCTTCTTCCTGTTCCCGCTCGCTTACATCATTGGTGACGTCCTCAGCGAGGTGTACGGCTTCAAAGCTGCCCGCCGCGCCATCCTCCTCGGCTTCGGTTCGCTCATTCTTGGCGCGCTGTGCTTCTGGATCCTCGTTGCGCTGCCGGCCGCCGATTTCTACGAAAACCAGGAATCGCTCGAAGCTGTCGTCGGCGTCTACCCGCGTCTACTGCTCGCTGGCCTGGCCGGTTATCTCGTTGGCCAGCTGCTGAACTCCGCGACACTCGTGCTCATCAAGGAACGCACCAAAGAAAAGCATCTGTGGGCGCGTCTGCTCGGTTCGACGATTGTGGGCGAATTCTTCGACACACTCATCTTCTGCTCGATCGCGGCAGGCGCGATCGGCATCGATTCGTGGAGCACGTTCTTCAACTACCTGATCGTCGGCTTCCTGTGGAAGACGCTGGTTGAGGTTCTTGTCATGCCGCTGACGTACCTCGCGATCAACCACATCAAGAAACGCGAACCCACCTACCAGCCACCCGCTGACGCTGAAGAGAAGACGAACGAGTCTTAGCGCTTGGTTGCGTAGAACCTACCCAGGGTTTCTTCTTTGAATTCGGTGAACCGTCCGGCGTCGATGCTGTCGCGAATGCTGTCGACCAACCGGACGGTGAACCGTTCGTTGTGGATGGTGCACAGCGTCGACGCCAGCATCTCTTTCGCCTTAAACAGGTGGTGGATGTAGGCGCGGGTGTAGTTGGCGCACGTGTAGCAGTCGCAGTTCTCGTCGATGGGTGTGAAGTCGCGACGGAACCGGGCGGTGTTGATGTTGAACCGCCCGTCCGGGTGGTAGATCGCTGCGTTGCGGGCGACGCGGGACGGGTTGACGCAGTCGAAGGTGTCCGCACCGTTTTCGATTGCGACGAAGAAGTCGTCCGGTTCACTGATTCCGAGCATGTGCCGCGGCTTGTGCTCGGGCAGTTCTTCGTTGCACCACCGCACGATGGTGCCCAGATTGTCTTTTTCTAGTGCGCCACCGATGCCGTAGCCGTCGAAGCCGCGGCCCGTTTCGCCGACGATGGATTCGAGACCTCGGCAGGCTTGCCGTCGTAGGTCCTCGTACTGGGCGCCCTGAATAACGCCGAACAGCGCCTGGTACGGCCGGTGAGTGCGCTGCGCCGTCAACCGCTCGTGTTCGGCGATGCAGCGCACCGCCCACGCCTGGGTGCGCTCGACCGATTTCTCCTGGTAGGAACGGGTATTAAACAGTGTGGTCAGCTCGTCGAACGCGAACAT
>JAAYXN010000397.1 GCA_012515885.1 Rhodococcus sp. (in: high G+C Gram-positive bacteria) | reverse complement strand
CCGCGCCGCACTATGCGGTCGGGCACACGGGCAGTGGAAGACATAATTTAGTGTAACAACCAGTAACGTAAAATCGGGTGAGGGTCCGACCGGTTTAGCCGTATGTGTCGCGCGGACCCCGGCCCTTGATGTGCCGATCTCCTTTTCGCCAGCTCGGCGCTGTGGGACCGGTAATTTTCAGTGATTTCACGACACCATCACCCACCGAACCGGCGATGCGCGCCAAAATCTGTGACTGCATCAGTCGCAACTGAGTTGCCCACGCCGTCGACTCCGCGGATACATGCAGTACCCCTTCGCGCAGCGTGGTGGGCGTCGCGTGGGACGCGATGTCCTCGCCCACCACGTGAACCCACCGACCCAGCACCGTCCCCTCAGAAACATGCGGTGACCAGCCTCGTTGCTTCGAAATCTGGCCGGTCAAGGCGCCAAGAGGCTGGGGATCACGATCATCGGGGCCGGGCCCAGACCAGCCGCGACGACGACGCGCGCGAATAGCGCGAACACCACCTGAGCGGCGCCCCTGACCGACTGCCTGACCGCGAGCTTTCGCTGCCGCGCGAGCCTCTTCCAGTGCACGTCGCGCCAGGTCAACGCCCCGAAGTTCCGGTTCCGCGACGGGATCACCCTGTGTTCTGGGATCAGGCGTCGCTGCTGGATCGGGAGTCATGGGCTCCGGCTTCGTGGTATCTGGCTTCGTGGGATCTGGCACTGTCTGCTCCCTCCAGGTGATCGGCGTTGTCGTGGATATCAATAGCGTCGTTCTGGGCTGTGGAAATCCGGCCGTCACTAGTATCGCGCGCCTGCACCGCGATCCGACGTGCATGCAGTTCATCGGGGATGTCACCGCCGACTGCTGCGGTGATAAGGACCTGCTCGGCGCCCGCGGCCACCGATGCGAGCGCTCGGCGGCGGGTCGCATCGAGTTCGGCGAACACGTCATCGAGAAGAAGGACCGGATCGGTGCCGTCGCCGCGGAGTAGTTCGAACGATGCCAGCCGCAGTGAGAGCGCAAACGACCATGATTCGCCGTGGCTGGCGAATCCTTTCGCGGGGGTATCGCCGAGAATCAAGTCCAGATCGTCGCGGTGCGGACCGACCAGTGACATACCTCGGTCAATCTCTTTGCTGCGCGACGCCGCCAGCGCCTGAAGAAATTGTTCTTCGACGAATTTCGCGTCGCCGACCTCTGGGCTGCGCTGAGGATCGGTGAAGTTCTCCGGCAAGAAATCACCCAGACTTGAGCGGTACCGCACTGATGCTGGCCGGGACTGCGGGGCGAGCGACCGGTAGGCGTGCGCAATATGGGGAGCCAACGCGTGCACGAGATCTATACGTGCACAAAACAATTGGGCGCCGTGAGCGGCGAGGTGCCCATCCCACACGTCGAGAGTGGCTAGAGCGGAAGCGCCATCACTGGACGCTGCGCCACGGCGTAAATGTGACCCCGCAGTTTTCAGCAGCGCAGACCGTTGCCGCAGCACCCGTTCGTAATCGGCGCGCACCGCTGCGATGCGGGGCAGTCGCGTCGTGGCGAGTTCGTCGAGGAATCGTCGACGATCCCCCGGGTCGCCGCGCACAAGTGAGAGGTCTTCCGGAGAAAACATCACGGTCTGCAAGATCCCCAAAATCTCGCGGGGACGACGCGTCGGTGAGGTGTTGATCGTTGCGCGGTTAGCTTTGCCGTCGTTGAGTTCAACCTGAGCGGTGAGCTCTCGACCAGCGTTAACTACCGTCGCGGCAATGCTTGCTTGTGTGCAGCCGCTGCGCAGCAACGGCGCATCGGAGGACACGCGATGCGAAGACAGCGTCGAAATATAGGACAGTGCTTCCAAAATATTGGTCTTGCCGTGCCCGTTAGGGCCGACGAACACCGTGGCGCCAGGAACAAGGTCGATGTCTAGGCGTTTCCACGAACGGAAATCTCGCAGTGCGATAGCTCGAACAAACATCAGGTCGCGGACGGCGAGCCACTGTCAGGCTCGCCCTGTGGAGTACTTGTTGTCTGCTGAGACGCGTGACCGCCAAATTGCGCGCGCAGCGCCGACACTGCCTTCATTGTGGGTGAATCCTCTTGCCGTGATGCGAAACGGGCAAACAGTGCTGCGGCGATCACCGGAACAGGCACTGCCTCGTCAATAGCATCCTGCACTGTCCAGCGGCCTTCCCCGGAATCTTCCGCGTAGCCGGTGATGTCAGCGAGCCGCGGATCTTCATCCAAGGCTTTGACCAGAAGATCTAGTAGCCAGGAGCGGACGACGGTGCCCTGAGTCCAGGCGCGCAACACGGCGGGAACGTTCTCGATGAGGTCCTTGCTGGATAGAAGTTCGTATCCTTCAGCGTAGGCCTGCATCAAGCCGTATTCGATGCCGTTGTGCACCATTTTCGCGTAGTGCCCTGCCCCGACCGGACCGGCATGAACAAACCCGTCGGCGCGGTCACCGTCAGGACGCAGCGCGTCGAATATTGGTAGCGCGCGCTCAACGTTGTGAGCACTACCGCCCACCATCAGGCCATAGCCACCTTCTCGACCCCAAATACCGCCGGAGACACCGCAGTCGAGGAATCCGATGCCGCCCCGCTCCAGGATCTCTGCGTGTGGCGCGTCTTCGGAAAACCTGGTGTTTCCACCATCGATCAGCAGGTCACCGGGTTCAAGCAGCTCGCTGAGCTCACGAATAGTGACCCTGGTGGCCTCTCCTGCCGGCACCATCACCCACACGGTGCGCGGAGCTGGCAGGGAATCAACCAGCCCGGCAAGAGTTTCGACGTCGGAAACTTCGGGGCGAGGGTCGTAGCCGACGACGTCCACGCCGCGCGACCGTAGCCGTTCGCGCATGTTGAAGCCCATTTTTCCCAGTCCTACCAAGCCGATCCGCATTGTGATCTCCTCCCGACGTGGACTGACAAGAAATGTTCGCCGATCAGCCTGGTAGGCGCACCGGCATCAACAGGTAGGTGTATTCGCTGGCCGGTGCCGCGAAGGAACCGGACTCGTCAGGCTCGAAGCCGTCGTCGGTGGCTGGACGCAGCACGGCCGGTCGGCTTGATGTGGTGAACCCGAAGGACGCCTTTTCGCTGTGCAGCGACGCCAACCCATCAATGAGATACCCGGGGTTGAACGCGATGGTGAGCGCCTCGCCGTAAAACTCTGCTTCCAAACGCTCTTCAGCGCGGCCGGCGTCGTCGCCACCTGCCGAAAGCAGCAGCCCGTCCTCAGTGAATTGCAGCCGCACCTGCGCGCCGCGTTCAGCAACGAGGGCGACGCGCTTGATCGCATCGACGAGCGGAGCGATCGGGACGGTGGCCATCGCGGTGTGCTCAGCAGGCAAAAGCTGACGGAACTTGGGGAATTCGGCGTCCAGCAGTCGTGTGGTGGTGCGTCGACCATCGGCAACAATGCCGAGGAGGCCGTCGCCGCCGACAGCTCCGCCCGCGCCCAGCGCCAGCTGAACGGGTGAAGTGGCGTCGCCGGGCAGAGTCTTAGCTGCTTCGGACAGTGTCTTTGCCGGGATCAACACTGCAGCACCGGTGTCCGGGGCTGCAGGGATCCACTGCAATTCGCGCACGGCAAGGCGGAAACGGTCCGTGGCAGCGAGCACGATCGTGTCGCCTTCAATTTCAAGCCGGATACCGGTGAGCATCGGCAGGGTGTCGTCTTTGCCTGCCGCGACGGCGACCTGACTGATGGCCTGCGCGAAAATTTCGGCCGGGATGGTGCCGGTCTGCTGCGGCAGAGCGGGAAGCTGTGGATAGTCCTCGACCGGCATCGTCGGCAGCGAGAACTTGGCACTGCCGCACGCGATGAGGACGCGGGTGCCATCGACAGTGACGTCGACGGGCTTGTTGGGTAGTGACCTGGTGATGTCAGCGAGGAGCTTGCCGGACACCAGTGCCTTTCCGGCGCCGCCCACTTCAGCGGCGACACGGACCTGCGCGGACACCTCGTAGTCGAAGCCGGAAACCGTTAGTCCCTGCTCGGTGGCGTCCAGGAGTACCCCGCCCAGAACCGGCACTGGCGGGCGCGAAGGCAGGCTGCGCGCAACCCAGGCAACCGAATCCGCGAAGTCTTCTCGGGAGACTCGAAACTTCATGCTTCCAAGCTCCATTGCCGGGTCGTTCCTCTCGGTAGGCACCAAAAATCTAAAGAACAGCCGGATGACTGTTCGGCCCGTCGCCGCAGTCCTTGCGATTGCCCACCGCCAGGACGCATCCAGGGGCTTGAGACACGGTGAGTGTCGCAGCTGAACGGACGCCGGGTCACACAGTCTTACACAGCTGAGCTTCGACAACGGTATGCCCTCGAGGGTCCTGTCGGAAGCCAAATCGCGCGGAGCGATTTTCAACCTCGAGGTGGGTGTGCACCACTCGATTCCCCAACACCTGTTTTTAGAGAAGTTCTTCTAGATGAATAAAAGCAGTATTATTAGGTGCTGTGGAATCTGTGGACCAACAGCCATAATCGCTGGTCCGCCACGGTCACATCATGGGGAGAACTCGAGGACCAACTCGAGGATAAATTTGGGGTGCATGTGGACTGCTCGAGGTTGTTCATTTTTATTCACCTACAGTCCACAGTCTATCCACCTCATCCCCACAGTTATCCACAGCTGTGGGAGCCGCTGAACAGTCGAAATTAACGGCGTGTCGGCGTGGCGTGTCGCGGCCGACAGTGACGATCGGCACCACAAATTCGTCGAAAATGGGCCCAAAATCCACCTCGAGCCCCGCTCGAGGTGGCAGCTCGAGCGGGCAGGCTTCACCCACCTCGAGCGGCACCTCGAGCGGGGCTCAAGGGCGTGAAACTTAGCGCTTTGAACGCTGCTTGATGCGCGCGGTCAGCTCTTGGACCTGGTCGTAGATCTTGCGGCGCTCCGCCATCTCTTTGCGGATCTTCTTGTCGGCATACATCACCGTCGTGTGGTCTCGGCCAAACGTCTGACCAATCTTCGGCAGCGACAGATCAGTGAGTTCACGGCACAAATACATGGCTATCTGGCGGGCCTGCGCTACGGCACGGACCTTGCCGGGGCCGCAGAGATCATCAATAGACATGGTGAAGTACTCCGCGGTGACGGCCATGATCGTCGCCGCATTGATCTCCACGGTGGCTGAATCGGGCATCAAATCGCGCAGCACAACCTCAGCGAGCGTCAGGTCGAGGGGCTGACGGTTGAGTGAGGCGAACGCCGTCACACGGATCAGCGCGCCCTCCAGCTCACGAATGTTGCGTTCGACCCGGCTGGCGATCAACTCGAGGACGTCATAGGGCACCTCCAGCCGATCCATCCGCGCCTTCTTGCTCAAGATTGCGATGCGCGTCTCAATATCGGGCGGCTGGACGTCAGTGATCAGGCCCCACTCGAAGCGGGTACGCAGGCGTTCCTCCAGCGTCGCGAGCTGCTTGGGCGGGCGGTCTGAGGAGATGACGACCTGTTTATTGGCGTTATGCAGGGTATTGAAGGTGTGGAAGAACTCTTCCTGAATGGCTTCTTTGCCCTCGATGAACTGGATGTCGTCGACGAGGAGGATGTCCGTCTCGCGGTAGCGGCGCTTGAACGCCACTTTGCGGTCGTCGCGAAGGCTGTTGATGAAGTCGTTGGTGAACTCTTCAGTGGAGACGTACTTGACCCGCATGCCAGGAAACAGGCGCTGTGCATAGTGACCGACAGCGTGAAGTAGGTGTGTCTTGCCCAGGCCCGAGGACCCCCACACAAACAGCGGGTTGTACGCGCGAGCTGGGGCCTCGGCGATCGCGACTGCCGCGGCATGAGCAAACCGGTTCGACGAGCCGATCACGAAGGTGTCGAAGGTGTATTTGGCGTTGAGGCTGCTGCTGCCACCACCGGCCGGTGCCGGATCGGCTGGCGGTTTAGTGAAGTACGACGGCCACGACGCGTG
>JAAYXN010000396.1 GCA_012515885.1 Rhodococcus sp. (in: high G+C Gram-positive bacteria) | reverse complement strand
CTGCACCGGCGCGAACAACGAGGCGACCTCGCATCACTACCGACCCGGCATGGATCCTGTCGCCCACCTCAACCGAGACGGGAAGGGTTTCGCCAGTAATAGCCGATTGATCGACTACCGCTTCCCCATCGACGACCACCCCGTCAACAGGTAGTGCCACGTGATCGTGCACCACAACCTCGTCGCCAATGCCGATCGAGTCGATATCGACCGACACTTCGGTGCCGTCAGGAAGGCGTATCCACGCGGTGTCCTGAGTGCCGGTCAGCAAATCGGAGATAGCGCGGCGGGTGCGTCGCAACGTGAGGTCTTGCAGATACTCGCCGATGTTGAGCAGCCACAAGACTGTGAGTGCGACAACGTTTTCTCGCAAAATAAGGCTGGCCACTGTCGCCGCCGATACCAGCGCATCGGTTCCCGCCGAGCGGCCCCCAACGATCGAACGAAGGGCACCGCGCAGGAACGGATAGCCCGTAAATATGGTGACGGCGGTGGCGCCCATCCGGCCGCCTGGGCCCAACATGGGTGGACGCCGAAACGCGTACCGCCGCAAGCCAAGAAGAAAGAGCGCTGCCCCACCGACGGCCATACGCAGCAAATCACCGTTGGTGACATCTGCGGAATGCGGGTGCCTGGCCGGCACTTTTGTGCGGTCCGTGGCCACACCCGCGGCGATTGCCTGGGCTACCTCTGCGCGAGCAGTTTTGCCACGCGAATACCAGACAACCACCGCACCGGTGCGCGGGTACGCGTGTGCGGCGCGCACCCCAGAGACGGCAAGCAAGCCGTCTTCGATCGCTACCGCCCGCGCCGCACTGCCCCGCAACTGGGGAACACGAAAACGAACTCGACCCGCAGCATCAGAAATAACCTCCGGCTCCATCGCCGGAGGCCTCGGACGAGGTTGCTCAGTGCTCGTGCTCATGCGCTTCGGACGCGGGCAGCGGCGCTTCCTCGCCGACACGCTCGCGTGCTTCCGACACTACGTCGGATACGGCGAGTCGTGCCGACTCCGCGCCCTCTTCTGCCTTGCGGACACCCTTAAGGCCCCACTCGGTGACAGTGACCGCGGCGTCGCGCAGCGTGCCTTCTTTCGCGAGACGCTTGACTCCCTCAACTGCAGCAACACCGACAGCACCCGTAACGACGGTTGCTGCGGCCTTGGCTACCAACCCCTGAATCATGAACGCTCCTCGCTTGTTGTACGTACTTTCTACAGTCTAGTGACTTGTGGGCAGTTCATGCTCATTCGTCCTGTTATCTCCGGTCGGGCCTCCTGCAAGGGACCACGCAGCTGTCTCGGTGCGCTCGGCACAAAAGCGTCGGTAGCGCTCGCAACCAGCTACGAGCTCGTCATGAGTACCCGCCGCGTCGAGTCCGCCCTGTCCGTCGAGGACGATGATGTGGTCGGCCGCGCGCACCGTGTGCATGCGATGGGCGACCACCACAATCGTGTGAGCACCGCGTGAGGCTTCGATCCCTTGAGAAATAGTTGCTTCGCTATCCACATCGAGCGACGCCGTTGCCTCATCGAGCAGCACTATAGGAGCTTTCTTCGCGAAAGCTCGGGCGATAGATACGCGCTGCCTCTCGCCCCCGGACAGCGTGTTGCCGCCCTCACCGACCACCGTATCCAGCCCGGCAGGTAAACGCTGGGCGATCACATCGACACCTGCGAGCGCTGCAACCTCGTCGATGTCAGCATCCGTGGCGTCGGGACTGCCCAACCGGATGTTGTCTCGCAGCGTTCCTTCAAAGAGGTACGCGTCTTGAAACACGACAGCCACCTTTTCCAACACGCCTGTGCTGCCGATCTCACGCACATCCACGCCGCCGATACGCACGGTGCCCGAATCCGCATCGACAAACCGGGCCATCAAGCGAGTGATCGTCGTCTTACCTGCACCCGACGGACCCACAATCGCAGTCACTGAACCCGCAGGGATATGGAAACTCACGCGATCAAGGACCGGGGACTCGCTGCCCGGGTACGTGTAAGTGACGGCATCGAACTCGATCGATGAGTCCCGAACCTGCGCAGGAGTCTGCGGTTCGGGCAGCGTGGGCGCGGAAACAAACCCCGATAGGTGCTCTAGGGCGCGCTCTGCCATATCCAGACCCACCCCAAAGGGTAGGGCATTCATGGCAAACCCCGACAGCGCGACCGACAGCACCAGCAACGCCACACAATCGGAATACGTCAGGTGCCCGCTGCGCAAGAGGAGCACAGACACCGCTACCGACGCGGTCATCCCCGCCAACACCACGACATCCAGGACAACGTGCGCCCTCGACCTCG
>JAAYXN010000395.1 GCA_012515885.1 Rhodococcus sp. (in: high G+C Gram-positive bacteria) | reverse complement strand
TGTGGGTTACACAGGTGGGGTCGATTCACCAATGTCTGTGCTCGGGGACCACGCACGGTGCTCTAGCGACGTTGAGGTTCTGCTGGAGACAGACGCGGAGCGACCCGGGACGCTATTTTTGACGCTTATCCCATTGGGTGCACACGGCACCGGTCCTGAATGGGCAGCAAACCCAGTCTGCGACGCGAAGCTGCGTCTCGAACGAATGGACGGCGTGTTCCCGTTCTCTCATTCCGAAGAGCTAGCTCTAAGCATCGGACCTGAGCGGGGCGAACCGATTCGCAAGGAAATTGCCACCTCATCGGGCCTGATCCACTTCACGGCCTTCGCAGTTACGGATGCTTTGTTCGAGCTTCCACCGCGGGTCGCGCGGCCGTACGCTGGGTACTTCCTCGTCCCCTAGCCTCGGCTTAGGTTTCACTAAGGGCGGCACAGCGATTCAATTACTGTGCCGCCCTTGGCTATTCAGCCATCAAGGTTTGCGACTCAAAGCGTGTGACTATGCTTGTGTAACACGGGCCATCCCTGCATGATTAGCGCGGTTCACTGGGGTGAACTCAGCTGAAAGATCAGCACTCAACAAACAGGGGAGCTCATGAATTTTCGTAAAACTGCTATGCGCGCGTTCGTTGCATCGGTACTCGCAGCCGGTGTCGCATTCGGTGCCGCAGGCACTTCAACCGCAGCACCGGCACCTGCCCAGGGGTACACAGGTTTGTCCGGATCACCCATGTGGGTGCTCGGAGATAACGCGTGGTGCTCTGGCCACGTTGAGGTGCTCATCGAGACCGATGTCGAGCGGCCTGGAACTGTGGCTTTGACCCTCATTCCTTTGGGTGCAAGCGGGCAGGGCCCCGCTTGGACTGCTAACCCAGTCTGCAACTTGAAGATCGCCGTTACACGCTTAGACGGCATCTTCCCCTTCAATCACGTCCACGAGATTCCAGTAAGCATGGGCCCCGAACGCGGCGAGCCGATTCGCACTGAATTCGCCACTACTTCGGGCCTGACCTACCTCAACGTCACAGCACCTGCATTCAGCCAACGACTTGAATTCCGTCCACAATACGGCGTTCCGTACGGCGGCTACTTCCTGATCCCCTAGCTTCCGTTGAAGTTTCACGAAGGATGGCAAGCGATCCGATCGCTTGCCACCCCTCGCTATTTCACCTCAAGGTTTCAGCCAGTTCGAATGAGCTAAGCGCCACTTACTTTGCACACCAGAGTTTTCTAATTTCAGATTTTATGACATCCTGCCTATCGCCGACCCGGACAACTCGTCGAACGGCGGCGAATCAGGGTTCTTTTGGAGGGGATCAATGAAAATTCGTAAGTTTGCGCGCGGACTGGCAGCGGCTAGCCTCGCCGCCGGAATCGCAATCGGCGCTACTGGAACAGCTTCCGCTGCGCCAGAACCAGCACCCGGTTTGCGGTGGGGACTGTTCAACACCAACGCAAGCAACATCTGGGTCCTCGGGAACAACTCGTGGTGCAACGGCCACATCGACTTCACCGTTGAAACCGATGTCGAACGTCCTGGAGTGGTCATCGTGACTTCCACGCCACGCGCCGCCCAGAGCCCGTCGCCTGCGTGGAAAGAAAACCCCACCTGCGACGCCGATGTCGTTCTGCTCTGGGGCAACGGGTGGAATAACTCCGGTACTGAATTCGTTCCGATCACCCTCACCGACCGTCCCGGCGAACCGATCCGTACCGAACTACACACCGGATCCGGCCAGCATGCGACCCTCACCATCGCGGCACCGCCCGCATATGGACACACAAAGCTGCGCAACGTATTTAGCTACGAAACCGGGGCATACTTCGCTGTCCCGTAAGTCCCAGCAACGCATGGTGGGGTGGGAGGCAACGGCCTCCCACCCCACCATTTGCGTTTAGGCGTACTGGCTTTCTGGGCGCGGCAAACCGAAATGATCACGCAACGTCGAACCGGTGTACTCCGTCCGGAAGAGCCCGCGCTCCTGCAAGATTGGGACAACCTGAGACGTAAACGTCTCCAGGCCCTGCGGATACTGCGGCGGCATCACATTGAAACCGTCAGCGGCGCCTTGGGTAAACCACTCCTCAATGGTGTCCGCCACCTGCTCCGGCGTACCCGCAAACACCCGATGCCCACGCGCACCCGCCAAGCGGTGCAGCAACTGACGGACCGTCGGCTTCTCCCGCTGCACAATTCCCGCGACCACCTGCAGACGGCTCGCCTTGTTATCGGCAACATCACCGGCATCGTCAAACAGATCCACAGGAACCGGGGCATCCAGTTCGACGTGCCGCAAATCCTTGCCGATAATCGATTCCAATTGCGCTAGACCATATTCGGGGATCGTCAGCTCATTGAACTCACGTTCCAGCGCCTGCGCGGCCTCTTCCGTATCAGCAATAAACGGGCTGATGCCCGGCAACACCTTCACATGATCGGGATTACGGCCAAACTCCGCGGCCCGATTCTTAATGTCCTTATAGAACACCTGAGCGTCCGAAAGACGCTGATGCGCAGTGAAAATCGCCTCCGCATACTGGCCGGCAAACGCGCGCCCATCATTCGACGAACCTGCCTGCACCAACACCGGGTACCCCTGTGGCGAACGAGCCGCACCCAGCGGGCCCCGCACCTTCACATACTCACCGGCATAGTTGATTTCGTGGATCTTCGCATGATCCGCATACACCCCAGAAGCCTTATCGACCACAAGAGCATCGTCTTCCCAGCTGTCCCACAGCTTGACGATCGCATCGACAAACTCACGCGCCCGCGCATAGCGAACCTCGTGGTCCGGATGAGCGTCCAAACCGAAATTCGCGGCCGCCTTATCCGTACCCGTCGTCACGATATTCCAGCCCGCCCGGCCACCCGAAATATGATCGAGCGAGGAGAACAGGCGCGCCAAATTGTAGGGCTCGTAATACGTCGTTGACGCCGTCGCAATCAAGCCCAGACGCGATGTCACCGCAGCCAACGCCGTCAACAACGTGATCGGCTCCAACCCGTAAGTGGCGTTGTGGCGCACATCAGAACGCAACGCTGGGCCGTCAGCGAGGAACACCGCGTCGAGCTTCGCGGCCTCCGCCGTCCGCGCGATGTCCTGGAAATACCTGACGTCATAGACGTCCTCTGGACGCGAGTCAGCGTGACGCCACGCCGCCTCGTGGTGACCAGTGGGATAGATGAATGCGTTAAGACTGAGCTGCCGAGTAGTCATAGCGCTATTTCAGCGCGTGCACCCGGCCACGGACAGGGTTTGACTAGCCGTGATCGCAACCCTGGCGACCCACTCGGTCAGCTGAGATCGAGATCCTCAAGGCTCAGCAGCGAACGGTATTCGACGCCCTCAGCAGCAATGACGTCATCGGCACCGGTCGCGCGGTCAACAATCGTAGCCACCCCGACGACTGTCGCGCCCGCGTCCCGCAGTGCACGTACCGCCGTCAACGGTGAGTTGCCGGTCGTCGTGGTGTCCTCAACCACCAGAACCCGCTTGCCCACCACATCGGGGCCTTCGATTTGGCGCTGCATACCGTGAGCTTTCGCGGCTTTACGCACCACGAACGCGTCGATCGGACGGCCAGGGGCATGCATGACAGCGGTCGCGACCGGGTCCGCACCCAACGTGAGACCGCCGACCGCGTCGAACTCCCAATCCGCGACGAGTTCACGCAGCAGCGAACCAATGAGCGGAGACGCCTTATGATGCAGCGTCACGCGACGAAGGTCGATGTAGTAGTCGGCTTCCTTACCCGACGACAACGTCACCTTGCCGTGGACCACGGCCAATTCTTTTACCAGCGCGGCCAAGTCCTCACGATCACTCATGGTGGCTTAGCCTACCGACCGCTGTCGCTGGGGCCTCGACGTGAGGGGGTGGGCTGATATCCGGGCGGCGGCACCGGCCGTGATGGGCGGTCGGTGGCAGGCCGTGTTGGCCGCTCCGACACCGGGCGCGGTGGCCGCTGAACACCGGGGCCTGGGGCGCGCTCGGGCGGGCGTTGCCGCGGGGCACCGCCCTGCGGGGCCCGATCAGGGGTAGGCCGCTTCGGACGCTCTGCTGGTTGCCGCTCTGCCGTTGGCCGTTCTGACGGTGGACGGCGATCGGCGCCGCTGCGCGCAGTGGCACCGCTGCGGTCTGCGGCGCCGCGGGCGGCAGCAGCACGTTCGGACGGCGCAGGCCGGGCGGGCGCGGTTTTGCGGGGCTCGCGGTCTCCGGGGCGTCCCGGATCGTGGCGGCGGTCGCCCAAACCGCGCGGCTCAATGACGGGGGGAAGGACATGCAAAATGCCGGACAGGCGGGCGACGGTTTCGATCGCGGCGTCCCAATCGCGACCGGTGCTGCCCAGTGCCAGTGACGCGAGCGTCCATTCGCCTTCGCTCCACAGC
>JAAYXN010000394.1 GCA_012515885.1 Rhodococcus sp. (in: high G+C Gram-positive bacteria) | reverse complement strand
TCGGCGACGACGACGGTGACGTTGTCCGGGCCACCGCTGCGTAGCGCCAACTCGATGAGCCGGTCCGCGCATTCGTCCTCGGAACCTTCACGCATGGTCGACTGAATGGTCTCGTCGCTGACGACGTCGGACAATCCGTCTGAACACAGCAGGTACCGGTCACCGGCGCGGGCCTCACGCATTGTGAGCGTCGGCTCGACCTCATTGCCGGTGAGGGCCCGCATGATGAGGGACCGCTGCGGATGCGTATGTGCTTCTTCGGCGGTGATGCGGCCTTCGTCGACGAGGGACTGCACGAACGTGTCGTCACGGGTGATCTGGGTGAGCGTGCCTTCACGCAACAAATACCCACGCGAATCGCCCACATGGACCAGGCCCAGTTTGGAACCGGCGAACAAGATGGCCGTCAGCGTGGTGCCCATGCCATCAAGCTCAGGGTCTTCTTCCACATGCTCGGCGATCGAATCATTGCCCGCATACGTGGCATCTTCGAGCTTGCTCAGCAGATCCTCGCCCGGCTCGTCATCATCGAGATGGGCCAGGGCCGCGATCATCAGCTGCGAGGCGACCTCACCGGCCGCGTGACCGCCCATACCGTCCGCAAGCGCCAGAAGCCGGGCACCGGCGTACACCGAATCCTCATTGTTGGAACGAACGAGGCCGCGGTCGCTGCGCGCCGCATAGCGAAGGACAAGGGTCACGGGCGTAGCTCGATTACGGTTTTGCCGACACGCACCGGCGTGCCGAGCGGGACACGAACAGCGGTGGTGACCTTGGCACGGTCCAAATAGGTGCCGTTAGTAGAGCCAAGATCCTCGACATACCAATCGCTACCGCGCGGTGAAATCCGGGCGTGACGGGTAGACGCATAATCGTCCGTCAACACCAGCGTTGAATCATCGGCACGGCCAATCAACACCGGCTGGGTGCTGAGCGGAATCCGGGTACCGGCCAACGCGCCATGGGTGACCACCAGGTTTTTCGCGAACTTACCGCGACCCAGTGACGGCAACACCGACGCGCCCCGTGAATAGCGAGGTGGTGGAACACGAAGCCCCGACCCGGCGTAGACGTCGCTACGAAGCGTGCGCAGCACCGTCCACACGAACAACCACAGCAGGAGCAGGAAGCCTGCACGGGTGAGTTGCAGTATCAAACCCTGCACGGGCGTCCACCTCCTAGATATTGCTGGGTACCGCGGTATCGTTACCTAGCCGACAATCGTGCTGGCAGCATCATAGGGGTAACCCGCTCCCGCGATAAGGATACGGACATACTTGCGAACACGTTTCGATCACTGCGAACGACGCTGGTCAGCCGCAGTGTCGTGCCCGGTTGTGGTCAGAGACAAAAACCGGACACAAAATGGTCGAACTGTTCTTAGACGATGCGAACGAGGATCTCAGAATGTCCGGCCCGAATAATGTCGCCGTCGGCAAGCTGCCAATCCTGCACGGGCGCACCGTTGACGGTGGTGCCGTTGGTGGAACCTAGGTCCGAGAGCATCGCGACCTGGCCATCCCAGCGGATATCGATGTGGCGACGCGACACACCGGT
>JAAYXN010000393.1 GCA_012515885.1 Rhodococcus sp. (in: high G+C Gram-positive bacteria) | reverse complement strand
CAGGCAGTCCGCCCTCTGCTGTGCCTGCGGAATGAGCCGCGGGCGGCGGCGTGGGAATGGCGACTGAGGACACGTCGACGCGGGCGGGTTCGTTGCTGCTGGTGGTGTCACCAGAGCCGTCGGTTCCGCGTTTATTGGCCTTTGCGGCAGAGTCGGTGGAAGCTGCTTGCTGTGCTGGGCCAGCTGCCTGTACATCGAGTGTTTCACGGTCGCTCACCCCTCGATCATCCATGAATGTTTCACTCACCGACAATTGATGAATGAAAATTCATTCGCAGTCGTGATGTTCGTTGCCGTATGGCCACATTGCGGGGTAGCTGAATCGGTGTGGGCTGGCGGTGATGCGAGCCGGTGTCAGGCCAAAGGTCCGGGTCAGTGCTGCGGTTTCTCACTATGAGACTTGAGTGCGTTCGTGGTGCTCGGGAGCAGTGCCCGGGTATGTGGTCCGACCCCTAACTCCGCGACAGCGCGAATATCTTCTGCGGTGTCAACGTCAGTGCGCAGACCAGGCCATGTTCCCTTGAGTGCTATCGCCCCGCACGCGACATGGCGGTTCGCGCTGTCCGCACCAAACTGTGGATCGAGATGGGGGCGCGTCGGGGATGAAGCCGTCGGGGTGACGTCGGAACCGGTGACAATCAGCGCCGCCGTACCGGTGCCGTGCCGGTCAACAACGATCGCCCGCCGGAATTGGCGTGCCGCGGCAATGGCCGCGGAGAGCTCGCCTGGACGAAGGGCTGGCAGATCCGCTTGCAGCGCGATGATCGTCGCTGAGCTGTCGACGTGAAGAGCTGAATCGGATGCCGCGGTCAGCGCCGCGTTGAGTCCCGCTTCAGACGAGGTGGATGCCAAAGCGCTTTGTGGATTGTCCGAATATTCGGTCCCTGGATGAGGGTCTGCGAAAACACTGGCGCCTGCGCGCCGCGCGGCATCGGCAACGTCGACGTCGGGTGTCACGACAGTCAGGGCCGACACTTCCGGGGCGCTTTTCGCGGCAAGGATGGTGTCGGTGAGCATGGCAAGAACTAGCTGGCGACGGTCGGTGGCAGCGAGCAGCGTCGCCAAGCGGGATTTCGCGTGAGCGAGGTGTTTGACCGCAATCAAGACGTGCACCACCGGCCTCCGGCCGTCGATGGGCGCGGCCATCTGGCTGTCGATGGGCGCGGCCGCTCGGCTGTCAGCATGCACAGGCCGAGGTGTGGTCATAACTGCAATCCTGCCGTACTGCGTCGGGGTTCATGTGGTCGCGGGGTACGGGCCTAGCGAACGGGCGATAGTGTGGCGTGGGATTGGTTGGACGGCAGCATCGGTAATGAACGGGGATGGCGCGTGAACAAGGTTGCGGTGATGGGGGCGGGTTCTTGGGGAACTGCTTTTGCGAAGGTTCTCGCGGAAGCGGGCAACGAGGTGACTGTGTGGGCGCGGCGGGAGAGTTTGGCGTCGTCGATCGATCGGGATCACGTCAACTCCGACTACCTCCCTGGGATCGTGTTGCCGTCATCGTTGCGTGCGACGCATGACGCGGAGAAAGCTATTGCTGACGCGGAAGTGGTCGTCCTCGCGGTCCCGTCGCAGTCGCTGCGCGCAAACCTCGTCGAGTGGGTTCCGCTGGTCAACTCCGATGCCACGTTCCTCAGTCTTGCCAAGGGCATTGAAACCGGAACGTTGAAACGGATGAGTGAGGTCATCGCTGAGGTGACCGGTGCTGATGATTTGCGTATCGCGGTGCTGTCAGGCCCCAACCTGGCTCGTGAGATCGCGTTGGGTCAGCCCTGCGCCACGGTGATCGGGTGCTCTGACCCAGTGCGCGGTGAAGAGCTGCAGAAGATCAGCGCAACCCCTTACTTCCGGCCGTACACCAACACTGATGTCATTGGCTGCGAGATTGGTGGTGCGTGCAAGAACGTCATTGCATTGGCGTGCGGAATGGCCGCGGGTGTTGGTTTCGGTGAAAACTCGTTGGCTGCCATCATCACGCGCGGCCTCGCGGAGGTCACGCGCCTCGGCGTCGCGATGGGTGCTAAGCCGTCGACTCTTGCGGGTCTGGCTGGCGTGGGAGACCTCGTGGCAACCTGCACGTCCCCGCTTTCTCGTAACCGCTCGTTCGGGGCGCGCCTCGGCCAGGGCGGATCCCTCGAATCTGCACAGGCAGCTACCAACGGCCAGGTTGCTGAAGGCGTCAAGTCTTGCACGTCGATTCGTGCACTCGCACGTACGTACCAGGTTGAAATGCCGCTCACCGAGGCTGTAGACCGCGTGTGCCACGAAGGTGTTGCCGTGTCCGATGCGATTGGGCAACTGCTTGGACGACGGACGAAACCGGAAGACACACAATGACAGGCAGCCACGGCAGCTACTCGATGGGCGATTCGACGCGCTGCGTTAGAGCGATCGAAGGTACGGCGACGGCGGGGGAACCGATGCTGCGCGGGCCAGTGTTTGCTGCGCCCTATCACCTTGGTCCAGAAGATGAGCCGCAGCGCGATACCTACGCGCGGGGTTCGCACCCAGGTTGGCGTGACCTTGAACGCGCGTTGGCACTGTTGGAGGGCGCGAGTGGCACACGTGTCGTGGGGTCGGGCATGTCTGCGATCGCTGTCGTCTTACGGTCGTTGCTGCATGCGGGCGATACCTTGGTGGTTCCCACTGACGGCTACTTCCAGGTCCGCACTTTGGCTGCAGATCTGGCGGCCCGTTCGGGAATTGATGTCCACGAAGTACCCACGACTGCGTTCAACTCCGATGCGCTTGAGCGCATCTTTGAGAGCGCTCGGGGGCGCGTGATCGTGCTCGTGGAAAGCCCAAGCAACCCGGCCCTCGACGTCATTGACATCAGGCGCCTCGCGGCTCGATGCGGCGCGGCAGGCGCCAAGTTGATTGTCGACAACACGACGGCCACGCCCCTCGGACAGCAGCCACTGGCCCTGGGTGCCCACGCCGTCGTGGCAAGTGGCACCAAATCGCTCAGCGGGCACAGTGACCTCCTCATGGGGTATGTGGCCGCATCCGACGACGAACTATTGGACGCGGTGGAACGGGAACGGTTGCAAGCCGGCACCGTTCTGGGGCCTTTCGAAACCTGGCTCGCATTACGGAGCTTGGGCTCGGCCGGTCTGCGCATCGAACGGCAGTGCGCGAATGCGGCCGCCGTCGCCGCAATGCTGGTTAATCGTCCACAGGTGCGTAACGTGCGGTACCCAGGGCTTGTCGATGATCCCGCCCACGAAATAGCGCGTTTACAGATGCGTCGATACGGCTCGTTGGTGGGGCTCGAACTGGGCAGTGCCGACGAGGTTCACCGATTTATCGCAGGTAGTGAACTGCTGGTGTCGGCGACAAGTTTTGGTGGTTTGCACACCACGGCCGATCGTCGCGCACGGTGGGGAGACCAGGTGCCGGAGGGTTTCGTCCGATTGTCCTGCGGCATTGAAGACACCGACGACATCCTTGCCGATATCGATCAGGCGCTGGGCAGTCTCTAGTATTCGCGCCGCGCCACACGCCACTGATTTTCGTGCCCCGTAGTGGAGTCGTTCGTCTGTCGGCGGTACGGTTTGGTCTGTGAAAAACCCCCGCACCCGGGTGGCCGTGATCTTCGGCGGCCGCAGTAGCGAACATCCCGTGTCCTGTGTTTCAGCAGGCAGCATCCTCAAAAACCTCGACCCGGAAAAGTTCGATGTCATCCCCGTGGGGATCACCCGCGACGGCCAGTGGGTTCTCGGCACGACCGAAGACGCTGCGTTAGCGTTCAGCAAGGACGAACTACCCGAAGTAAGCGCCGACAGCACACCGCTCGCGCTCACCGCGGACCCCACGCGTCAGGGCGAATTGGTTGCGTTGGGTGACGACCAGATCGGACAGATTCTCGGATCGGTCGATGTCGCTTTCCCCGTCCTGCACGGTCCCTACGGTGAAGACGGAACGATTCAAGGTCTACTCGAACTCGCCGGCATCCCGTATGTGGGCCCGGGGGTTCTTGCTAGCGCTGCGGGCATGGACAAGGAATTCACGAAGAAACTTCTTGCCGCTGAGGGCCTGCCGATTGGCTACCAGGTGGTGCTGCGCCCCGGCACAGAAACCCTCACCGAAGAGCAGCGGGCAAGTCTGACATTGCCGATCTTCGTCAAACCCGCACGGGGCGGATCCTCCATTGGCATTACCCGAGTGACCGACTGGTCAGGGTTTAACGCGGCGCTCGCCAAGGCCCGCGAACATGACCCGAAAGTCATCGTCGAGAGCGGCATTGTTGGCCGCGAGGTCGAATGCGGCGTTCTGGAATTTCCGGACGGCACCGTGCGGGCCAGCGTGGTTGCGGAAATCCGCATGCCTGGCCACGGCGATGAGGCGCAACAGGGTGACGAGTCCACCGGCACGGTTGCCGCCGATGGCGAGTCGTTCTACGACTTCAACACCAAATACCTTGACGACGTCTGCGAATTCGATGTCCCGGCCTTGCTCGATGAACACACCAGCGACCTCATTCGCGACCTCGCTGTGCAAGCGTTCCGGGCGCTCGATTGCCAAGGGCTCTCACGAGTGGACTTCTTTGTCACCGAGCAGGGTCCGGTCATCAACGAAATCAACACGATGCCTGGCTTCACCGAGATTTCGATGTATCCGAAAATGTGGGCGGCCGCGGGTCTGAACTATCAAGACCTGCTGACGACGCTGGTGGAGACTGCGACAGCGCGCGGAATCGGACTGCGCTGAGAATCAGGGCCCTTCAACGGGTGCGGGATCAAGCGGTACCTCGGGCAGCGACCCCGCTACCGTCGCGGAGATGTCCTGGATAGGTGTGGGTCCGATTCCGCCAGGAATCGTGACAGCAACGTAGACACCGCGGTCAACGGCGAACCACGTGCTGGCGTCAATACCCTGCTCGGCGCCGGACACCTCAAACCACTGCACGGAGTCCACCAGCTGCAGCGGTGACGCCTGATTGAACTCGGCGGGGCGATCGAGCCCACAGCGCAAGACGATCGGTTCGGTCAGCTCGGATTGCCATGCCGCTGCTGACTCGGGTGCTGGGTCGACCAGTTCAGCGCGCTGATAGTCCCCAAGTGAGTCAGGGAGCGATTCCATGAGTGCCGCGCACTCTTGCGAGTCGGCCCTAGGCGCTGGAATCGTCCCGAGCGCGACAGGGCCGAGGTCCGGATTACGATTGGCGACCACCGCGGCGACGATGAGGCCGACGAGCAACCCCACAGGCAACGCGATGGCCGTCGCAATCACTGCGGGATGGCGCTGCTGACCTTTCGCTGAATCATCAGCAGAGTCGGTAGGGCTATCGCCGTCGGTGTGGATGTCATCGGGCATGGAAAGTGGTCCTCGGTGCAGCGGCAGCTCGCAGGCGGAGCTGAGTATCGTAGGGAACGAGCCCAAACTACCGGATGCGCGCGCACCCCAGCGCGGCCATCTGTCTGGGCCGGGTAACCCCTACCGTCCCACTATCTCGTCCGATTTATCAGCTCGGTGTAGTTAAGGAGAGAGCAATCACCGGCAATCAGAAGCCCAACGCCCCTGCTTCCCGGCGTGTTGATGGCGAAACCGTGGCTGATGTGGGCGAGTTTGGAGTCATCGATCGCGCCACCGCGGGGCGTCGTCAACCCGACACGACTCTCGTTGGTCCAGGAGATGACGCGGCGCTCGTGCGGGCCGCTGACGGCCGGGTGGCGGTATCCACAGACATGCTTGTGGAAGGGCGACACTTTCGTCTGGATTGGTCTACGCCAGAGGCAGTTGGACGCAAAGCGATTGCGCAAAACGCTGCCGATGTCGCCGCGCTCGGTGCGCGGCCAACCGCTTTCGTCGTGGCACTGGGTTGCCCATCGCACACCCCCGCAACAGTTCTTGATGAGCTGTCCGACGGGATTGGCTGTGCAGCAGAAGAACTCGGTGCCGGGGTCGTCGGTGGGGATCTCGTTCAGGCGGAACACATCGTTGTCTCCATCACGGTGCTGGGTGATCTGGAAGGACGTGCACCAGTACGGCGCAGTGCCGCCCAGCCAGGAGATGTTGTTGCGATCGCGGGACAGACCGGAATGTCAGCCGCGGGACTGGCGCTACTGGCCAGCGTTGGACGCAGCCGTGCCGTCGAGTTGTATCCCGAATTGGTAGCCGCGCATCAGGTTCCGACGCCGCCCTACGATCTCGCCTATGCCGCAGCGCGTGGGGGAGTGCACGCGATGACAGATGTGTCCGACGGGCTACTAGCAGACCTGCGGCACATCGCGGATGCGTCTGGCGTGCAAATAGTCCTGCACGACAGTGCTGTCCCGATCGTCTCCGACGACAGTGCCTTTATTCCGCCGCTCCTTTCTGATGCTGCCCAGTTCTTGGATGCGAATCCGATGACCTGGATGCTGACCGGAGGCGAAGACCACGCTTTCGCCGCGGCATTCGACCCGTCGACCCCTCTTCCCGCCGGATGGCGCCCGATCGGAACCGTCCGCGACGGGCATGGCATTGTTGCGCCGATGCATGACACCGAGTCGGGCGGTTGGCACAGCTTTCAGTAGACGGCCGCCGGATCCCAGATTTCGGCAGCAGCGGTCTGAGTAGTAGCGGCGGAAGGTATTTCAAATGACGACAGCACTAGCGGAGATTGTCGATGCTGGTTGGGCCCGAGCCTTGGAACCGGTGGCGGGAAACATCACCGCGATGGGCGACTTTCTTCGCGCCGAGAACGCAGCGGGACGCGGCTATCTCCCGGCAGGAAAGAACGTTCTGCGTGCTTTCTCGGGAGATTTTGATCGCATCCGGGTTCTCATCGTCGGCCAGGATCCCTACCCCACGCCGGGGCACGCTGTGGGACTGAGCTTTTCGGTGGCACCAGAGGTTCGGCCGGTGCCGCGGAGTTTGGCCAATATCTTTACTGAGTACAGCGCAGATCTCGGGTACCCCACACCATCGAACGGCGACCTCACCCCGTGGACAGAGCAGGGTGTGCTGCTCCTTAACAGGGTGCTCACAGTGGCGCCCGGCGACGCGGCCTCGCATCGGAATAAGGGATGGGAAGCAGTGACCGACCAAGCGATCGCGGCACTCGTGGCGCGCTCGACGCCACTGGTGGCCATTCTGTGGGGTCGGGATGCGCAAAACCTTGAGCCGAAGCTCGGTAACACTCCGCTCATCAAGTCGCCGCACCCCTCGCCGCTGTCCGCGTCGCGCGGGTTCTTCGGCTCGAAGCCATTCAGTCGCGCCAACGAACTATTGAAAGACATCGGCGGAGAACCCATCGACTGGCGGTTGCCGTAACTCGGCGCGCGCGGGCCTAAGGCTGCTGCGGGGACGAGGAATGCGGTGACGACGAGAAATCTGCGCGACGCTTTTCCACGAACGCATCGACGCCCTCGCGGCCTGCCGGGCTGTCCGCCGCGCGGATGATCGACGCGGCTTCCGCGTCGAGCTGTTCATCGAGGCTTCTTGTGCGTGATTCGCTGAGCAGAGTCTTGATTCCGGTGTAGGCACTTGTCGGCCCTACCGCGATCGTTCGCGCTAACCGCAGAGCCTCCGTTTGAACGAGGTCGTCGTCAACGAGGCGACTGAGAATGCCCAGCCGGGCAGCTTCGTCTGAGCTGAGGGTCTCGTCGAGCAGGAGAATCTCTCGGGCCCGACCCACCCCAACAATGCGAGGCAGAGTCCAGGACATGCCGCCGTCCGGGGTGTATCCGATCGACGGGTATGCCGGGCGCAGCTTGGTGGACGGCCCGCCGAGAGCGATATCTGCCATGCACACCAAACTCATGCCGGCACCCGCAGCCCAGCCCTGCACCCCGGCGATGATGGGGACAGACGTGGCGTCGAGGGCTCGAACGAGCCCATGCAAGATGTCGGCGAGGTCGCCGAGATACGTGCCGCGCTCTGGCGCAGTTGCGAACGCACGAACGTCTCCGCCGGCGCAAAAATTTGAGCCGCCTCCCCGCAGCAGCACACTGCCGACGCGGTCGCTGTATTGAGCCAGAGCCTGCGCGCCCTGTGCGGCGCCCTGGGCGTCAAGTGAGCATCCATTAGCTGCTGTCGCGATCGTGATGGTCAGGACACCATCTTCGAGCCACACCTTGCTGTCTTCGCCAGTCACAGTCGCCAACCCTATCGCTGTTGAGTGTTCAATTCACTCACGCGGCAGCGCTGGCTCTGCTGACCTGCGTCCTCAACACCCTTCTCGCATGCCCTTTGTACTCGTGCATGCGCAATTGCCGATCCGGGAAGACAAACCGCACGCGGGAAGGCTCGACGGCGGCAGCGGCGGCCAGCCAACAACGACAACTGTGCCCGGCACCTATAGGTGCCGGGCACAGTTGGAAACTAAAGACCTGCGCTCGCGTCAGCCGCGCGTGACCTTTCCTGCCTTCAGGCAGGAGGTGCATACGTTGAGCTTGCGGGTGTTGCCCGGTGCAACCTCAGCGCGGACGGACTGAATGTTCGGGTTCCAGCGACGGTTGGTACGCCGGTGCGAGTGCGAAACCGACTTCCCGAAGCCGGGGCCTTTGGCGCATACGTCGCAGACGGCAGCCATGTCGCGAACTCCTTAGAGAAATAGTGCTGTGATGACACAGCGCTGTGGTGAAAACTTGCTGGGATAATGCTTCTGCCTTGACCGGAGTATTACGTGAGCAAGACGCAAGGAATCGCTCAGGCCGATTGAGGCAACCGTCTAAGAGTAGCCGTTCACGCATCGATTGGCCAAACCGGGTTGATTCGGCCCACCTGCATACCGCCACGCGGAGCGGGGTGCAGTGGTGGTCATCACTCCAAATAGGGCTGACCCGGCTACTCTGACCTTCACACCCGTACGCCCCTAACCATACGTTTACACCGGAGGATCGCCGTGACACCCGAGGACACCTCTCGGATGGACGGACGCCTCCTGGTCGTGTGGGCGCGCAGCAGTGTCCGAGCTCTGGAAGAGCAGCGCGAGAGCATCAATGCACTCAATGTGTTCCCCGTCCCGGATTCGGACACCGGGACCAACCTTTTGTTCACGATGCGAGCCGCAGTGTCAGCGCTCGACGATGTCTTGACTGCCAGCCGGGATACGGAATCGCCAGGTGTGCGCCAGGTCGCTATCGCGCTCGCCCGAGGTTCAGTTGTCGGGGCGCGCGGCAACTCCGGCGTCATCTTGTCCCAGGTACTGCGCGGACTCGCGGAAGCATCCACCGGAGAATTCCTTGACAGCCCCACCTTCGCGACGGCTCTGAGGATGGCATCGAACCTGGTCAGCGATGCGGTGAGCTATCCGGTCGAAGGCACGATCGTCACGGTGCTGCGCAAAGCCGCTGACGCCATCGCGGGAACTGCACAGGAGGTGTCGATCGCTGACACGGCGATCGCAGCCGCCGACGCTGCTGCTCAAGCACTCGAACGCACCCCCATGCAACTTGACGTACTTGGGCAGGCCGGTGTCGTTGACGCCGGTGGCTACGGGCTGGTCGTGGTCCTCGATGCCCTCGTGCAGACACTGACCGGCGCACAAACGCCACGCGAGTTCGGTCGATTTGAACGCCGCACACAGCTGTCGCGTTCGACACGCACCACCCTCTCAATCGGGACAGACAGCACACACGGCGACGCCGCACACACGCACACACACGCGGGCCAAGACTTCGAAGTGATGTACCTGGTATCGCAGACCACAGCACCCGCCATCGACACCCTGCGGGCAACTCTCGACGAACTCGGCGACTCGGTCGTCATCGTCAGCGACGGCAGCGGAGCCTGGTCCGTCCACGTGCATTGCCGCGACGCGGGAGCCGCCGTCGAAGCCGGACTGGCGGCGGGCCAACTCCATCAGATTCGAATCACGAGCTTCCTTGTGGAGAGCCAGCAGCGCGCTGAGCGACCCCGAGCCCCGGTGGGTGCTGATCGCCGGAGTCGGGGAGTGCTGGCGGTGGTGTCGGGAGAAGGTGCTGCGGAACTGTTCGAGGGGGAGGGCGCCGTGGTACTGCGCAGTGATGATGCGATCACACGTGGCCAACTACTCGGCGCTATTCGCAAGATGCAGCGCCCCGAGGTCTTGGTGCTTCCAAACGGGGCGCTCCCCGTCCAGGAACTGATCGCAGTCAGCGCTGCCGCGCGTGACTCCGAGCACGAGGTGCACCTACTCGCGACGTCGTCGATGGTGCAGGGCCTGGCCGCATTGGCCGTTCACGATCCGGCCCGCGATTCCGATGACGACGTGTTCACGATGTCGGAGGCTGCCGCAGCGACGCGATGGGGGTCGTTGCGGATCGCATCGGAACGAGCGCTGACGTATGTGGGTACCTGTGAGCCGGGCGATGGGCTCGGTCTCGTCGGGCACGAAGTGATCGTCATCGACCCCGACCCGGATGCCGCCGTGCGCCGCCTGATTGATCTGCTGCTGCGTACCGGTGGCGAACTGGTCACCCTCGTCCTTGGTGCCCGTGCGCCTGAGGGAATGGGGAGTGAGCTGGTCGGCTATATCGAGCAGCGCCATCCCGGTGTCGAAGTCATGATGTACGAGGGTGGCCAGGTAGGTGACCTCCTCCAGTTGGGGGTCGAATGAGGTGGGTGCCGAGTGTGGTGGTGTCCGAGTGAGTTCATCGCAGATCGCTGCGCTGTCGGTGCCACGTGAAAGGGTGGGGTGCACAGCTGGTTCGGGCCAGCCCGGTTGAGTGTTGGGATCGGCCTGCTTGAGTGTTGGATCGGAAGGGACATCGCTGACGATGGTTGCGCTTACTGACTCTTTGGAGCAGGTACTCGATGCTGAGACCGCGCAGGCGTTGGCGGAGGCTTTCGATCTCCAGACGGTGGAAGATCTGTTGCGCCACTATCCCAGCCGCTATGCCTCGCAGGGCCGTGATCTCGCCGAAAAGGAGCCGCCCGAAGGCGAGCACATCACGATCATTGGCCGCGTCACCAAAGCTGACACAGTCCGGATGAAATCACGTCACGGAAGTCTGCTGAAAGTGGTGTTGGCTACCGAAGCTCAAACCGTTGATGTCACCTTTTTCAACGCGCAGAAGGTGAGTCATGTCATCAAAGTTGGTGTGCGCGCCATGTTTTCCGGGACAGTCAAGTACTTCCGTGGCAAATGGAGTTTGACGCACCCGAGTTACTTGATCCTGCCCGAACCCGGAGAGTCCGAACACGGGATGGACGGCGGGGCGTTAAAAGGTGCGGGCAATTTGGCTGGCATCGCGCGCGCAGCGCACCGCGCCGGGGCAGAAGTCGATCTCGCGGTTTTTGAGCGTCCACTGATCCCCATCTATCCCGCCACGCGCAGCGTCGAAAGCTGGACAATCATGGGAGCTATCGGTGCCATCCTCGATCAGCTAGACCAGATCAAGGATCCGCTTCCACCGGACATTCGGGGCGAGCAAGCACTCATTGGCCTGGACGAAGCACTCCACAAAATCCACCTCCCCGATAGCCGAGACGACGTGGGATTGGCGTCAAGTCGGCTCCGCTTTGATGAAGCGTTGGCGCTGCAACTCGTACTTGCTCAGCGCCGCCGAGACAACGATGCACGCGTCGCCCCGGCCTGTGTGCCCCGCGATGACGGCATCGCGGTGGCCTTCGACGAGCGTCTTCCCTTCGAACTCACTGATGGTCAGCGTGAGGTGGCGGGCGAAATTTCTGCCGACCTTGAGAGATCGCGCCCTATGAGCCGACTCCTGCAAGGCGAAGTCGGTTCCGGCAAAACGATCGTGGCGTTGCGGGCAATGCTTCAGGTGATCGACGCCGGATACCAATGTGCGCTGCTCGCGCCTACCGAGGTGCTTGCCGCTCAACATGCACGGTCACTGCGGGCCATGCTTGGCGATCTCGCGTCGGCAGGCCAACTAGATGCGTCAGAACATGCCACGCGAGTGAGTTTGCTGACCGGTTCGATGTCGGTGCCTGCCAAACGTTCGGCGATGCTCGAAATCGTCAACGGTGACGCCGGGATCGTCATCGGCACTCACGCACTCATTCAAGACAGCGTGGAGTTCTTTAACCTCGGCATGGTCGTCGTCGATGAACAGCACCGGTTCGGTGTGGAACAGCGCGACCGGCTCCGTGCCCGGGCACGAGAGGGCATCACCCCACATCTGTTGGTGATGACAGCGACGCCGATTCCTCGCACCATCGCCATGACCGTGCTCGGTGATCTTGATGTGTCCACGCTGCGCCAACTACCCAGCGGACGCAGCCCGATTAAAAGCAGCGTGGTGCCCGCAGGCCAGAAACCTGGATGGGTGGCACGCGCGTGGGAGCGGATACGAGAAGAGGTCGCTGACGGGCGCCAGGCGTACGTGGTGTGCTCACGGATCGGTGACGCTGACACCGGCCAGGACAAGAGTGCGGGCGAGAAAGATGCGCCCGAACAAAACACGATGGCGGCAGTAGATCTCTACGAGCGGTTGAGTACGCAAATCCTGCCGGACCTCTCGGTTGGCCTGCTTCACGGGCGTCAACCGTCCGATGAGAAAGACATGGTCATGGGGGAGTTCAACGCGGGTGCAATCGACGTTCTGGTGTGCACCACCGTCGTCGAGGTCGGCGTCGACGTCCCCAACGCCACGGTCATGGTCATCGTCGACGCAGACAGGTTCGGCGTCAGTCAGCTCCATCAGCTGCGTGGTCGAGTGGGTCGAGGAGCGCACCAGGGGCTCTGCATTCTCATTACCCAGATGAGCCCGGGCAGTCCCGCCTACACACGCCTATCGAACGTCGCTGCCACCAATGACGGGTTTGAACTCGCGCAGCTAGACCTAGAAACGCGGCGTGAAGGCGATATTCTCGGTGCCGCCCAATCCGGAACCCGCACCACCCTTCGGCTGCTCTCGCTTCTCGCTCACGAAGACGTCATTGCGTCCGCCGCTGAATATGCAGGCCGGGTCGTCGCTGAAGACCCCGATTTACGTAAGCATCCCGGTCTGGCTGCCATGGTCAATTCCGCACTCGATACCGCCCGGATTGATTACCTTGAGAAGACGTAAATAGCGGAAAACATTTCAGCTCGGTTGCGGCGTCCGCACCGCAGGTCAGAGCCCATTGTGAGCGGATGTGAGCGATCTTGCATGATGGGATGGTGCTTTGTATCCGAAGTCTAGGGTCGGGGTAGGTTGCTGCCATGTTTTCCAAAGTGCTTGTCGCCAACCGAGGCGAGATTGCCATCCGCGCCTTCCGCGCCGCCTACGAACTGGGCGCCGGAACAGTCGCGGTGTTCCCGTATGAAGACCGCAATTCGCTTCACCGGCTAAAAGCCGATGAGGCCTACCAAATTGGCGAGCAGGGCCACCCCGTCCGCGCCTATTTGTCGGTCCCCGAAATCGTTGCCGCCGCGAAATCGGCAGGCGCTGACGCCATCTACCCCGGTTACGGCTTCCTCTCGGAGAACCCGGACCTCGCGGCAGCATGCGCGCAAGAGGGAATAACTTTCGTTGGCCCTTCCGCTGAGATCCTCGAACTCACCGGAAACAAGGCGCGAGCAATCGCAGCCGCACGCGCTGCCGGGCTCCCCGTACTGGCCTCCAGCGAACCGTCCGCAGACGTTGACGAATTGATGGCGGCATCCGAAACCATGCAGTTCCCCGTCTTCGTGAAGGCAGTTGCTGGCGGCGGTGGACGCGGTATGCGCCGTGTCGCGCAGCCAAGCCAGCTGCGTGAGGCGATTGAAGCCGCCTCACGCGAAGCGGACGCAGCGTTCGGTGACGCCACGGTCTTCTTGGAGCAGGCCGTCGTCAACCCCCGCCACATCGAGGTGCAGATTCTCGCTGACACCCACGGCAATGTCATTCACCTGTTCGAGCGTGACTGTTCCGTCCAGCGTCGCCACCAGAAGGTCATCGAACTCGCTCCCGCCCCCAACCTGGCTCCGGAACTGCGTGAGCGGATCTGCTCCGATGCCGTCGCGTTCGCAAAAGAAATCGGCTACCAGTGCGCGGGCACCGTGGAGTTCCTGGTCGATGAGCGCGGCAACCACGTGTTCATCGAGATGAACCCTCGTGTCCAGGTCGAGCACACAGTCACCGAAGAAATCACCGACGTCGATGTTGTGCAGAGCCAGCTGCAAATCGCAGCGGGTGCGACGTTGGACGAGCTGGGCTTAAGTCAGGATTCGATCAAGCTGCACGGTGCTGCGTTGCAGTGCCGCATCACCACCGAAGACCCAGCCAACGGATTCCGCCCAGACACGGGCCGCATCACCGGCTACCGCACTCCCGGTGGCGCCGGAGTGCGTCTTGACGGCGGCACCTCGGTCGGTGCTGAAGTGTCAGGCCACTTCGACTCAATGCTGGTCAAGCTCACCTGCCGTGGCCGCGATCTCGATGCCGCCGCTGCGCGCGCTCGCCGCGCCGTCACCGAATTCCGTATTCGCGGTGTGTCCACGAACATCCCGTTCCTCCAGGCTGTGCTCGACGACGAGGATTTCCGCGCCGGTCGAGTAACAACGTCGTTCATTGAGGAACGCCCCGATCTGTTGACGGCGCACTCATCGAGCGACCGCGGAACCAAGATCCTCAATTACCTCGCGGACGTCACCGTCAACAAGCCGCACGGCAATCGGCCGACGACGGTGTACCCGCACGACAAGCTGCCCGATATCGATCTGACTGTCGCGCCACCAGCGGGTTCTCGCCAGCGGCTATTGGAGTTGGGTCCGGAAGGGTTCGCGAAGGCGCTGCGTGAGCAGAAAGCTCTCGCCGTCACGGACACCACGTTCCGCGACGCCCACCAGTCGCTTCTTGCGACGCGCGTACGCAGCAAGGACCTGCTCACCGTTGCTGGCCACGTTGCTCGGATGACGCCGCAACTGTTCTCGATCGAGGCGTGGGGCGGTGCAACCTACGACGTGGCGTTGCGTTTCCTCCACGAAGATCCGTGGGAGCGGCTCGCGGCCCTGCGTGAAGCGGTACCGAACATCAACCTGCAGATGCTGCTGCGTGGCCGAAACACGGTGGGCTACACCCCGTATCCGGAAGCGGTTACGAAGTCCTTCGTGCAGGAGGCCACAGCCACCGGCATCGACATTTTCCGAATCTTCGACGCACTCAACAACGTTGATCAAATGCGTCCGGCTATTGACGCGGTTCGCGAAACTGGCACTGCGCTCGCCGAGGTGGCGCTGTCCTACACCGGTGACCTGTCCAACCCCGCCGAGGACCTCTACACCCTCGACTACTACCTGCGTCTGGCCGAGCAGATCGTTGACGCGGGCGCGCACGTTATCGCCATCAAAGACATGGCTGGCTTGCTGCGTGCTCCCGCAGCAACGACGCTAGTGACCGCGTTGCGCAGCAATTTTGATCTGCCTGTGCACGTGCACACCCACGACACCCCAGGTGGCCAGCTGGCCACCTACCTCGCGGCGTGGCAGGCCGGTGCGGATGCCGTTGACGGAGCGTCGGCGCCGTTGGCGGGCACCACAAGTCAGCCAGCGCTATCGGCAATCGTTGCTGCCGCAGCACACAGCGAGTACGACACCGGCCTCGACGTGCAAGCGGTGTGCGATCTTGAGCCGTACTGGGAGGCACTTCGAAAGGTCTACGCGCCGTTTGAATCTGGACTACCCGCACCGACCGGCCGCGTCTACACCCACGAGATCCCCGGTGGTCAGCTCTCGAACCTGCGCCAGCAGGCAATCGCTTTGGGTCTGGGTGACCAGTTTGAAACTGTCGAGGCAAACTACGCAGCGGCCGACCGGATGCTTGGCCGCCTAGTCAAGGTCACCCCGTCGAGCAAGGTCGTCGGCGACCTTGCGCTCTCACTCGTCGGTACGGGAACCGCTCCGGAAGATTTCGCTGCCGACCCCTCGCGCTACGACATTCCAGAGTCAGTGGTGGGCTTCCTGCGCGGCGAGCTGGGCACGCCCGCAGGTGGTTGGCCGGAGCCATTCCGCTCACGTGCACTCGACGGCCGCAGTGCCGCCAAGCCCGAAGCTCAGCTGACCGACGAGGACACGGCGGCGTTGGCGGGCACATCCAGCGAGCGCCGCGGCGCGCTCAACCGGTTGCTGTTCCCCGGGCCAACAAAGGAGTTCCTCGCTCACCGCGACGAGTACGGCGACACCTCAGAACTGTCCGCCAACCAGTTCTTCTACGGGCTACGGCACGGTGAAGAGCATCGGGTTCGCCTCGACAAGGGCGTCGAACTGCTCATTGGCCTCGAAGCAATCGCCGAGCCAGACGAACGCGGATACCGCACCGTCATGTGCATCCTCAATGGCCAGTTGCGTCCGGTATCGGTGCGTGACCGGTCAGTCGCATCTGAGGTGCCCACTGCCGAAAAGGCTGACAAGAATCAGCCTGGACATGTTGCCGCGCCGTTCGCGGGCGCGGTGACCCTGGTTGTCGGCGAAGGCGACAAGGTCGAGGCAGGCGACACGGTGGCAACCATCGAAGCGATGAAGATGGAGGCCGCGATCACCGCACCTGTAGCGGGCACGGTCAGCAGGCTTGCCATCTCGTCGACCTCGCAGGTTGAAGGCGGCGATCTCCTCGTCGTTCTGAGCTGAATCTCTCGGCTAGGTTGTTAAGCAACCAGGTCGATTTAGGTAGCTCAGCTAGGTAGTAGGAATGACACGGATTATCGCGGGACGCGCAGGCGGTCGACGCCTGCGCGTCCCGGCTAGTGGAACCCGACCGACATCGGATCGGGTTCGCGAAGCATTGTTTAGTGCCTTAGAGAGTCGCATCGACCTCGACGGCGCTGCCGTACTTGACCTCTATGCGGGATCAGGTGCACTCGGTCTTGAGGCGCTCTCGCGCGGTGCTGAGCATGTTGTTCTCGTCGAATCCGATGCGAAAGCTGCGGCGGTGATTCGCGAGAACATCACAGCAGTGGGAGTCACCGGCGCCCAGCTTCGCCTGGCGCCCGTGGCTACTGTGGTCGGTCAGGCGGCAGATCGAGAATTCGATGTGGTGCTTGCAGACCCGCCGTATGCCGTATCGGACGAAGCGGTCACCGACGTCCTTGAGTCGTTAAGTCGCCACAAATGGGTCGGCGAAGGCACGATCGTCGTCGTCGAGCGTTCGTCGCGCTCACCCCAGACACAGTGGCCCGAGCGCTATGAGCCGCTGAAAAGTAAGAAGTACGGCGAAACCCGCGTCGACCTCGCTCTCGTCGGCGAACTCGGGCCTTTAGAGACTCAGTCTTAGGACACAAAGGGGCGGCGCAACAGGCTCTTCGGCGTTACCCAGCAACGGAGTACCTGTTAGGTTCTCAGCCATGACAGGCGCAATCTGCCCCGGATCCTTCGACCCCGTCACCAACGGTCACCTGGACGTGATTTCCAGGGCCGCTGCCCAGTTCGACGAAGTCATCGTCACCGTGATGATCAACAAGAGCAAAAAAGGTCTCTTCACGATCGAAGAACGCATCGACATGATCGAACGGGCCACGGCGCATCTGCCTGGCGTGCGTGTGACAGCTTGGCACGGACTGCTTGTGGACTATGCGAAGGAGCAGGGGATCACGGCCATCATCAAGGGCCTGCGCGGTGCCAACGACTTCGACTACGAGCTGCAGATGGCTCAAATGAACCAGAAGCTCAGCGGCGTCGACACCCTGTTCATCCCGACAAACCCCACCTACAGCTACCTCTCCAGCTCGCTCGTGAAGGAAGTCGCGACGTTCGGGGGAGACGTCACGGGGATGCTGCCCGACGAGGTCCAAGAGCGATTGCTGGCGCGCGTCGCACAGCGAGCCGCGGATAACGCCTAGTTTCGCTGCCGGACTATGGAGCTGTGACGTTCTTGTCACCAGCTCGATGTCCGACACACCGACCCAGCGCGGCACAGATCGGCTATTTTGCTGCACACTTGACCAGGTAGAGCGGCACGAGGATTGGGGTTAGTTGTGTACCGGGTATTCGAGGCGCTAGACGAACTGGTCGCGATCGTGGAAGAAGCGCGTGGCGTTCCCATGACCGCCGGCTGCGTCGTTCCGCGCGGTGACGTGCTCGAACTTCTCGACGACGTCCGGGACGCTATTCCCGGTGAACTAGACGACGCCCAGGACGTGCTCGATCACCGCGACAAGCTGGTCGGTGATGCGCGGTCCACCGCGGAAAAGACCGTCTCGGGTGCGGATCGTCAGGCACAGGAAACCGTCGAAACCGCGCGCGAAGACGCGGATCGCATGCTCGCCGACGCAAAAGCACAGGCGGACCGCATGGTGTCCGAAGCGCGTGCCCACGCCGAGGAACTTGTTGCTGATGCAGAAGAGGCGGCGCAGCGGCTTCGCGCTGACGCCCAGCGGGACTTCGACAACGTCACCGGCCGTGCCCGCGCCGAGGCAGATCGCATGATCGAATCCGGCAAGGCATCCTACGAACGTTCGGTCGCCGAAGGCACCGCTGAACAGCAGCGACTGATCGCCGACACTGAGGTCGTCAAGACCGCTCACGCCGAGTCCGCGCGAGTGATCGATTCCGCACACGCAGAATCCGATCGACTGCGCTCAGAATGCGACCTCTACGTCGATACCAAGCTCGCTGAGTTCGAAGAATTCTTGACCGGCACCATCCGCTCCGTCGGGCGTGGTCGTCAGCAACTGCGTACTGGCGTCGGGGTCCCGGATTACGGCACCGAGTACGAGGACGGATTCCGCGCCGAACGCCGCCGCTAACTGATACTCCCACCGCTAGCTGATAGTCCCACCGCTAACTGATAGTCACTGTGAGCCGAAGGTAGGAACAGCCCCTGCTTTCGGCTCACTTGGCTAAATTTCGCCAGGTCGCGTATCGTTGAGTGGTTGCCCATCGCGCGTCAGGTGTCCTGGGCATCAACCACGGCGCTTACCAGTGCACCATGATCCGCGTGAAATACACGCGGGCCTTGCGATCCGAGAGTGAGAATTTTGTCCCAGCGTCACCACAGTTCTTCGCATCCCGTCGGGGATGCGGGTTTCGTGCTGGACACGGCAGCTGTTGGGCGCCGTGCAGGTTCGATGCGCGCCGTGCACCGAGTAGTGCCCGCGCCGCGTCGTCTTGGCTTGGACATGGTCGCGATCGCCGAGGGAACCGACATCGACATGGATTTGCGGCTCGAAGCCGTCTCTGAAGGTGTCCTTGTCACCGGCCCGGTCAACGTCGCCATCTCGGGGGAGTGCTCGCGCTGCCTTGAGGGATTTGACGACGACCTGGAGCTGTACCTGACAGAACTCTTCGCCTACCCAGACAGCGCCACCGAGGCGACGACGGAAGACGGCGAGGTCTACACCGTCGAGGACGACCACATCGACCTCGAACCGGCAATCATTGACGCCGTGGGTCTGGCGTTACCTTTGCAGCCTTTGTGCAGCGAGGATTGCCTGGGACTGTGCTCCGAATGCGGCATTCGCCTGGCGATTGCGGATTCTGGGCATGGGCATGACATAATTGACCCTCGCTGGGCTGGCCTTGCCGCCAAATTTGATATCGGCTCAAATTTGGGCGCTGGTTCAAGCGACAATCGTGAAAACACCGAAGCCAGTGTCGGTGCACAGAATACCGATGCCACCAGCGATAACGATATCGCGGCCGGTGGCGCTGATATTGAGGAGAAGTAGAAGTGGCTGTCCCCAAGCGCAGAATGTCGCGGTCCAACACCCGGTCGCGTCGCAGCCAGTGGAAGACCACTGCGCCCACCCTCGTCACCTGCGCCAACCGTGGCTGCGGTGAAAAGACCCTTCCGCATATCGCGTGCCCGTCATGCGGTACCTACCGGGGCCGCCAGGTCACTGCAGCTGTCTGATTGATTCGGACGGATTCGCAGTGACGAGCGAAAACAACACGACACCAAGTGGCGGGGAGAGCTATTCAAGCCTCCTCGCCGCTTTGGGAGTTGAGCTAGAGCCGTCTCTGTTGACGCTTGCTCTTACTCACCGCTCGTACGCGTACGAGCATGGTGGTCTCCCCACAAACGAGCGCCTGGAGTTCCTGGGGGACTCGGTACTGGGTTTGACGATCACCGAGACGCTGTACACGTCGCATCCGGATCGGGCTGAGGGTGACCTCGCGAAGATCCGTGCGTCGATCGTGAACATGCACGCCCTTGCCGGTGTCGCCCGCACGTTGGGTGAGGGTGGGCTCGGTGCGCACCTCCTGCTCGGTAAGGGCGAGGAGATGACGGGTGGCCGCGACAAGGCCAGCATTCTCGCTGACGGCATGGAATCGCTTCTTGGTGCCATCCATCTTGAACATGGCATCGATACGGCCCGCACGGTCGTTCTCAACCTTTTCAGCGATCTCCTACACAGTGCTCCGCGACTTGGCGCGGGACTGGACTGGAAGACCAGCCTTCAAGAACTCACCGCCGAGCGCGGTCTTGGTGTGCCGTCATACGAAATCACTTCGACCGGCCCCGACCACGACAAAGAATTCACTGCCACAGTGGTTGTTGGCGGCAATCCTTTTGGCGTCGGTATTGGTCGATCCAA
Organism: Rhodococcus sp. (in: high G+C Gram-positive bacteria); assembly: GCA_012515885.1. GTDB lineage: Bacteria > Actinomycetota > Actinomycetes > Mycobacteriales > Mycobacteriaceae > Rhodococcus_F. Next base: position 1,341 of record JAAYXN010000393.1, on the reverse strand, counting down.
GAAGGAAGCCGAGCAGAAGGCTGCCAGTACTGCATGGAATGCACTGTCGAGTGATGGCGCTGAGGACGACGCCGCTGCTGCGGACGGCGATGTTGCCGATCAGAGTGCCTAACTGCCGCCTGGTACATGCCTGAGTTACCTGAGGTTGAGGTAGTCCGCCGTGGACTCGAACGCCACCTTGTTGGTGCCTCGATCAATTCCCTGGATGTTTTGCATCCGCGTGCTGTGCGGCGACACCTTCCCGGCGCGGCCGATCTCGGTGCGCAGCTCACGGGGCGGGTAGTGACGCAGGCGCAGCGGCGCGGAAAGTATCTGTGGCTCGTAGCTACTGATGGCGACGACGATGCGCTGGCAATCGTCGTCCATTTGGGTATGAGTGGGCAGATGCTGGTGCAGCCCTGCGATGCTCCGGCTGAGAAGCATTTGCGGATACAGGTGGGGCTGTCGTCAGGTTTGCAACTGCGCTTTGTGGATCAGCGGACTTTCGGCGGTTGGGCGTTGGCGTCGCTTGTTGATGTTGAGGGCGAGCAGGTGCCTGATTCGGTCGCGCATATTGCCCGCGATCCACTCGATCCCCGCTTTGATGCTGACGCTGTGGTTACTCGGTTGCGGGGCAAGCACACTGAGATTAAGCGCGCGCTTCTCGATCAGACGGTGGTGTCGGGGATCGGCAACATCTATGCCGATGAGGCGTTGTGGCGCAGCAAGATTCACGGAAACTCGTCGTGTGATCGCTTGAGTCGGGAATCGCTGCATGGCCTATTGCGCAACGCGACAGATGTGATGACGTCGGCGCTGGGACAGGGCGGCACGTCTTTTGATGCGCTGTATGTCAACGTCAATGGTGAGTCTGGCTACTTTGAGCGTTCTCTGAATGCGTATGGGCGCGAAGGCGAACCGTGCGAACGTTGCGGGACGGCGATGAGCAGGATCAAGTTTATGAATCGCAGCTCCTTCTTCTGTCCCAAGTGCCAGCGGCGGCGTTAGAGCCGATCAGCGATTGCGCTAAGTGCGGTGCTGGTTAGAATTTCAGAAGCGGCGGGCAGTAGCCCTAGGAACCCGGCAGTCTTCCGAACGGTACGACGGGCCGGGTTCACGCATTTCCACATGTGATTCGTCCGGCCCTGACGAGCGCGTCAGCGCGTCGAATCCAGACGTGGCGGTTATTCACTCGACGGGCAGGTAGCGCTCGCCTATCATCGGGTACATGCATTACTACTACTTCATCTAGAGGTGGCTTGCCCGCCACGCGTCGCTGCGTGATGCCGGGCCGAGGCTCGTTGAGAGCCCAATGCCATCCGTTGTCGCGCCCTGACCTGGGCGCGTAGATGAAGGATTCTT